>JAHLFV010000164.1 GCA_018883625.1 Candidatus Treponema excrementipullorum | reverse complement strand
CCCTAAAAACTTACAGGAAGCCCGACAGCGTCTTTCTTCCCTGATTCATTCTTGGGCAAGTGAAAAACTCTACCAAGATGGTGCAAAAATCGTTTTGTGCGGAAAAACAAATGCCGGAAAATCCAGCCTTTTTAACACGCTGTTAAAAGAGGAACGGGCTATTGTGTCAGACATCCACGGTACCACCAGAGATTGGATAGAGAGCTGGGCATCTTTTGCGGGCATTCCGGCACGACTTTTTGATACAGCAGGATTACGGGAATCTGAAGACGTTATAGAACAACACGGTATCCAACGGACAAAAGATCTAACCCAGGATGCAGATTTAATTCTGTATGTTTTAGATGGCACGGAAGGCATTTCTCAAGAAGACGAAGTCTTTCTTTTAGATTTTTTATCTGCAAAAAATACAGAGATACCTATTATTATAGTTATCAATAAGGCAGACCGACTTGCAGATTGTACAAAAATCCTTGAAGCTGTTAAGGAAAAACTGGGTAGCCTCTTAGTTCACCACAATATTCCCCTTATACCTGTCAGTGCAAAAAAAGGTGAAGGCATAGATTTACTGGTACAAAAAACAAAAGAACTTCTCGTTTCCGATATCTCTACCACACGGGAAACAGTGGGTTTAGGCTCTCAACGGCAAAAGTGCTGTACAGAAGAAGCCTTAGAGTCTGTGGAACACGCTTTAGAGGCTGCCGGGCAGGGATACAGTCTTGACGCCGTAGTTCAGGATATAGAAGACGCCTTAGACTCTCTGGGAGAAATTACAGGAAGCGTAACACCGGAAGATATTTTAGACACGGTTTTCAGCAAATTCTGTTTGGGAAAATAACCCCGGAATTTAAGTTTTATTTTGAAATTAAAAAAAAAGAGCGTTATGAAAATGAGAGTACTTGTAGGTGGCATGCACCACGAATCAGATACCTTTAATCCCATTATAACGGGAAAAAATGATATTTGGGTATTAAGAGGAAAAGAGTTGTTGGAAATTCAAGACACAAGTTCCCTGTGCGGCGTAATTTCCACCCTTAAAAATGCCGGATATGAAGTTATTCCGGCTCTCCTTGCCAGGGCTGTTCCTAATGGCGAATGGGACAAAGACTATTATCTGACTCTTAAAGCAGAGTTTCTGGAAGCTATAAAACAAGCTCTGCCCTTAGATGCTTTATGTCTGTCTCTCCACGGCTCCATGCGAGTCAAAGATATAGGAGAAGCAGAAGGAGACTTGCTGGAGGATATAAGAAAAATATGTCCTTCCATTCCTATCATATCTTCTTTGGACATGCATGCAACTATATCTCCCCGCATGCTGTTCCATGCAGACGGTTATGTTGGATATAAATGTGCCCCTCACACCGATACTTATGAAACGGGAGTTCATGCAGCCAACATAACCATAAATACTTTGGAAAATAACATCAAACCTGTTATGGCTGCGGTAAAGATTCCCTTTCTGATTGCCGGAGAACAGTCGGAAACAAGTGTTGAGCCCATGAAAAGTCTTACAAACTACTTACGAGCTGTGGAAAAACGGGAAAAAATAGTAGCCGCATCATATTTATTAGGTTTTCCTTGGGCAGATACAGAAGATAACGGCGTTACAGCCCTTGTAGTCACCGATAATGATAAACAGCTGGCAGATAAAACAGCCCAAGAACTTGCAAAACTGTTTTGGCAAACAAGAAAAGAATTTGCGTTTTACAGTGAAACAAGAGAGCCGACAGATGCACTTACTCAAACAAAACACTATATTGACGAAGGAGCATTTCCTGTAGTTCTTTCAGATAGTGGAGATAATCCCACAGCCGGTTCATCTCAGGATGTAACAAATTTTTTACGGGAAATTCTCCAAGACCGATTTTTTACCCACCTCAATCCGCCCCTTTGTTATCAAGCCTTTTACGATCCTCCACTTGTGGAAAAATCCATAAAGTTGGGAGAAGGTGCCTCCATTGAAGGTACACTGGGAGCCCACTTTGATACAGTCAAAAGTTCGCCCTTACCCGTAAAGGCTAAAATCAAAAAGATACAACTGAACTGGCAAGCTATGCAGCATGTCAATTTAGTTTTACTGGATGTTATGGGAATTGACGTCATAGTTACCGATAAACATGTAGGTTGCTACGACCCAGAAATGATGAGAGTTTTGGGCGTTGAACCTCAAAATCTAAAAGCAATTGTAGTCAAGCTGGGGTATCTTGAACCGGAAATCAGAGCCATTGCAAAAAAGTCTATCTTGGTACTCACTGATGGCAGTACAAATGAAGTTTTTACCAGGTTGAACTACAAGCAACTTCCCCGCCCTATGTATCCCTTTGATCGAGATATGGAGTGGGAGCCCTAGGATATCCAACGAAAGTCCCTTCTCTTTCCCCTAAGAAACGGAATCCATGACTTCACTGTCTAAATTGTAGCTTTCAGCCCTTCCAAGTTTACAGTGTAGGGCTTAATTACCGAACACTTTCCAACAGATTTTTAACTAATTCCGCTGAAACTGTTTCATAATCCTTTTCATGGGGACTTCCGGCATAGGAATAAGACACATACTTACCTATAGTAGTTTCATCTGTGATCCAAGACTTACAGGAACTATGCACCTGATAGATACCCGTTTTTTCCATAATCAGTCTAGCATTACCGACATTTACACCGCTACCTGCCAATAATTCAATGTGAGCTCCGAATTTTTTCTGTAAATCAGCAATCAAGTCTACACCGTCTATAGCTTTTGCCCGCAATCCACTAGTCAAAACCCTTTTAATGCCCAACTCAATCAATTCTTCCATGGCACCGTACGGATCATCAACACAGTCAAAAGCCCGATGAAATACTCCATACCCCTTATTTTGCTTTATTACAGATAGCATTTCTTTCGTTTGCACCTTATCGATTCGACAAGATTTCTCCAAACACCCAAAGGCTATACCGTCAGCTCCTTGTTGTAAAAGCAGTTCTGCATCCAATACCATAGACTCAAAATCAGCGGTACTGTAACAAAATCCGCCACCTCTGGGTCTTGCCATAGCAACAACTTCTAAATCTGTGTGCTTCTTGATTAAAAGCAAGGAACTGATAGTGGGTGTCAAACCACCTAAAAACAGGGCACTGTTAAGCTCTATCCGCTTTGCACCGCCTTGATAAGCCATTAAAGCGTCTTCATAACTTCCGCAACAAATCTCTACAATTTTATCCACAACAAACTCCTTCTTTGAACTGTAACTCATAAATAGTTTTTACAAACAGATAGCAATCTTGCCATAAACAGCAAACATAACCTGCCGATATGGAAAAAGTGTAACAAACCTAGTCTGTCTTTGCAAGAATAATCTATTACATAAATAAAAACAAAATATATTGCTTTTCTGTCACCCTACCAGTATCTTGTATGTATGAAAAACCAAGAACAAAAATCGGTACAGGG
>JAHLFV010000163.1 GCA_018883625.1 Candidatus Treponema excrementipullorum | reverse complement strand
TGGTTTTGTTTGTTATACCAAAACCAAAGTTTGTATACTCAGACACTTTGATAATAACCTGTTGAGAGTATGCAGATTTGGGGTGTGATACAGTCAAGGTACATTGTCCTTGCTGTTTCGGGGTAATGATTGCCGTATTGGCCGTATACGTCATATCTACTACGTCGTACACATCAAGAGACCATTTGAAGTTGTACTTATCGTTGATGTCTCCGCCTACTAACGTAGCCGTAATGGTTTTACTGTTTCCGGCCGGTTTGAGTTGTATAATATTTTCTCCCACGCTGATACTGTAATTTACCGATGAAGCAGGGGAGACTATTACAAGAATTTGGGCTTCATACACAGATTTGGGGTGGGTTACTGTTACATAAGCCATTCCTTCTGCAATTCCTCTTAACCGTCCTTCGCCGTTTTGTCCGACGACCTGTAATATTTGGCTATTTGTTGATGACCAAACGAAGTCAGCTGCATCCTCTTTTGTTCCTCCGACAAGTTCTGCTGTCACCGTTGTCCAATTGCTTGCAACAACGGTTGTGATAACATTCTGAGCGGTTTGGATGAACGGATTTTGTTGCAGGAAAGATTTGTCTACAACCTGCACAATAATTTCTAAGGGATAATCACACTCATTATGTGTTACGATGAGTTTCGTCGTTCCAGGCTTATTACCGGTAATTAAAGCTGTAGAGCTACTTGATATCCCGACTCCAACAACAGAGGGATTGTCTGATGTCCAGCTGAAACCATCAAGAAAAATTTCTTGCGTGTTTGCAATGCTGACTGAAATATTTTTGGTGCTTCCTTCTGCCATTGTGATGACATTCTGTCCCGTAGTCAAATACTTAAACCCTTCCAATTCTTCTTGGGTGTTGCCTACCACTACGAGGACTTTTTTATCACTGACTGCATCAGGGTGACTGATTGTTACCTCTGTTACTCCTAAGCCAAAAGGTTTAATAAAGGCATAGCCTGTTGCAAACTGGGAAGTAATATTGGCAATACTGGGATCTGTAATGGCAAAAGAAAATTCTGATGGTGTTACCCCTTGATAATTCATCAAGGCTGCATCAAGTTTAAATTGTGGAGAATCTTTGGTAAGAGCTATAACCTCTGTCGAAGGCGTAATATAAACGACCGGTTTATCATCTATAACATATTCGCTACCAATTCTCACATAAATAGTCAGCTGGTTCTCGCTTAATGGATGACTTACTGTTATCTGTGCTTCTCCTTCCTTGATACCGGTAATCGTTGCACTTTCCCCGTTACCTACTACAGTGGCTATATCTTGTGCAGAAGATGTCCATGTAATTCCTGATAATTTACTTGGCTCCAGTCCTATTGCACTAACAGTGATTCTTTTATCGCCGGGTTTTGATAAAATAACTACGTTGTTTGACGTTGTAAGGTAAATTGTTTTTTCAACTTGTCCAATATCAACGTCTTCCGGATATACAGTTACAGTAAACTCAAGTGATGTTCCATTGTAAGATGCTGTGACAGTAGTCTGTCCGGCGGATTTTCCCGTAACAATACCAGTTAATGGATCATCATCACTTTTTTCAACAATTGCTATTGATGGATTTTTGCTTGTCCATGATATGGTGGAAAAATCTTCGGGAATGTATTGTTCAGACTCTTCATCGTATCGGCCAAAGCCTATTGCATTGACAAAGAGGTTTGTTGTTTTTCCCACATTTACAGAATGGTATATTTTATCAGAGAAAAATACTTTGACTGAATTGATTTCTTCTTGTGTATCTCCGGTAATAACTACAACTTTTTTGGGATTTTGGGCATTGGGATGATTGATTGTCAGGTTAAATACATTTGCACCCGTTGCTGTTGAAGATAACACAGCTGACTTGCCGTTTGCAAGGATTTTTAACTTGTCATTATCAGCTGTCCACTGGATGTCTGATTCAGTCGCATTCGATCCGACAGTGTCAACATTGTACGTATATGTTTCACTGTTTAAGAATGTCACAAAACCTGTACCGGAAAAATAAAACTGCTCTTCCAATACTGCATTGGCAGGAAGTACTTTCACAAGAATTTCTGTCGGATAATATGCTTTCGGGTGTGTAATGACAATAGTTGCTGTTCCTTCTGCTAAAGGAGTAACGTGTCCAAGTCCTCCGATTGCTGTATTTGCTGCAACTCTCGTTGATTCTGAAACATTTCCATCTGTTGTTTCAAATTCTATGACTTTAGAATGTCCATCTACTGGCGAATGTTTGATTTCCCAGTTGAAGTTTTTCTCGTCGCCGGGAACGCCACCTTTAAGCAATATGTTCAAAAGGGTTTCTTCTGCTGTGACTTTCGTTTTAATGTAATTCTGACTTGTGGTTATATAGTGAGAAGCATCTACTGCACCACCGGTTTGATTTTCTGTTACCACCAAAACTTCTCTTTTAGTGGCACTCATGGGGTGTGAAATAATTATTTTGGTGCTACCGTTTTTCAGTCCTGTTAAAAAAATTCTGTCAGAATGGGAATATGAAGCTACAATATCTTTATCCAAAACTTCGAAAACAAATTCATCAGGAGAATAAGATTCTCCTTCCGGAAGTCCTGCAAGGCTTGCAGTAACTTCTTTTTCTTCTGTTCCGTTGATTACCACCAGTGTTTCAGACGGTTCGATATATACATTTTTTACAATTTCAACACATCGAACAGTGATATCAAGGGGATATATTCCTGCATCTGGATGAGTAACACGGAGAACAGCTTGGCCTCCCTGTTCACTTCTGACAATTGCCTGGTTACCGTTAAATGTTGTCGATATGCAAGATGGGTTACTTCCTTCTGTATCCAAAACTTCCCATTTAAATCCTGCTTGGTAATTTTGATTTGGCGGATTTTGTAAGTTAACCGTAATCGTCTGTTCTTTACCTTTATTAAGTGTGACTATATTTTGGGTCGTTGTAATGTATGTGGTTTTGGATAAATCTGCAAAAACATATACACCAAAATAATATGGGTGAGCAGCCTTATTATGCGTTACTTTAATTCGAGCATATCCGTCTTCTTTCGCTGTTACCAAAGCGTGCTGGCCATTGGGAGACAGGGAAACAACATTGGTATTATCAATAACAGTCCAAGTATATCCGTCTATATCAGTTGCACTGCCATTAAAAAGTGATACACTCAATCTTGATGTATCCCCTTTATTCATCTGTAAAATAGACTGATTTGAGGTGATGTATGGGTCCATTTCTTGGACTGCACCATCTGTGTATCCTGCCACGGTAACAATCAAAGCTGCACTCAGATTTTCAGCTCGTACCGTAACAGTTGTCTGTCCTTCTTTGACTCCGGTAATAACCGCACCTCCAGACAGTTCTTGTACCTGTATTTTTTCTGCGTTAAACTCCCAAATAAGTTTTACGTCATTCTTGACTGAAGATGGAGTTATGTTGACTGCAACGTGTGCCATTTCTCCGACTTTGACTGTCATCTGTTGCTTTCCAAAAGATAGACTTGTCAGTTTATTCTTTGATGTCTGATCTATTCTTCCATCATTAAAAAATTGACATGATGAAAAAACAAAAAGGAGAAATATCCCTAAAATAAAAAGAGACTTTTTAGGTTTATTCGAACTCATGTTATACCTCCTGTACTGCTCTGTGTTGTAATTTATAATAGCTTAACTTTATTATTTTGTAAATTAAAGGGCAAATTTATTTACGAACATATTTTTCATACACCTGTTTCTGTTCGAAGGGTGGAAGCGTCATTGTCACATTTGTGATAATTTTTACTTCTTTACCCTGCGGTATCGTAATTGTAGGTTGTATATCTAATGCTCTGTCAATGATTTTTCCTCCCAATTTGTTAATTTCAGAATATGTTTCCGCAATGACATTTTGGGCGTACATATTATCTTGGGCAGCTTGCATGTTACCAATTTTGGTGTCAAAAATTGAAAAAGCTGCAATTAAACCCAGGGCTTTAAGAGTTTCAAAAGGATGGGTGTTAACCCAGCCGTCGTATCCTGCATAGCCTCTCTTATCTACACCAACGAAATTTCCAAGATCTATTTCAAGTCCATCCGGCCTTATCATTTTATTCCATGCAACTTGCACTCTGTCTTGTCCGTAACTTACTGATGAGTTATATGTTGCATAAATCTTTGTTCCGGCAGGAATCAATAAGTATTCTCCGGTCTGGGACGAATAAACATTGCTTGTTACTTGGGCAATGACAACTCCGGGTAAATCTGTATTGATTCCGGTTATCAATACAGCTGGAATAATTGTCCCATAGAATAGGCTATACTCATTGTTCCACTGCATGTTGGTATTACCTGAATTCTGATTAAAAAACTGCTGCTTATTATTCTGCATGTTTTGGCTAAGGTAACTATTGGTATTGGCATTTAACCCTTGCATCTGAGCCATTAAGTCATTCATTCTGTTTTGGCTGTATGCAGCATAATCAGAAGATGTCATGTAAGAAGATGTTCCATTGCCCATGTTTGTATTCTGATAAGAGCTTGTTCCTCCAATCGGTGAGCTATAATCACTCAGGGGCATTCTGGGGATTTGTTTTTGTTGCTCATTTGCATTGGTTATTGGTCGGGTAGGGACAACTGCCGTTGATACATACCCCGTCGTATTTGTCGGAACGGGAACCGGTGCAGTGTTTTGTTCTTGTGCTTCATCAGAGTAAGGAATTGAGCTTATAAGCCCCTCAATTTCTTCATCAGTCAGTGTATCATCTGTTTTATCCGGGGTAGGTGAACTTGTATTACCGGGAAACGGGGAATTTTCTGTAAGAAACTTATTCGGTTCCCATGTTTTTATTTTGTCAGGAATATATGCTGCACCTTTTTTATCCAGCAAATCTTCCTGTTCCTTTTTTTTGTTCCCTGGCACAAGGAATACACTTGCAAGAATAAGAATAATCAATGAGGCAAAAATAATCAGCAATATTTTAAACTTATCAAGAAAAGGAGCTTTGTTTTTTTCTCTCGTTATCCCCTGCTTGATAGATGCTTCACTGTCAATGTCACTTTCACCATCCTGTTCTTCTGTTGTTTTTTCTACCTGGTCAATGTCTTCCTCATAACTGTCAAGTCCGTCGTTATCAGCCGGATTTCCTTCATACTCTTGGGGATCTTCAAGGGATTCATATTCAGGTGAACTTTCTTCAATACCCCAATCAGATTCTCCTTGTTCTTGGATATCTAAACTTTCGTCAGTTAAATCAGTTTCTGAGTCAGAGCCAAAAGATTCTGAATACACATCAGAGAAATCTTCTGTGTCTTCTTGTAAAGAGAATGTTTCCGGATTTTCTTCTGTTGGTACGTTTTCAGTATATTCTTCTGCGGAAACATCACCTTCAAGCTCATTGTCGTATTCTTTTTTTTCTTTCATGGTTATTTGTCCTTTTTCTTTTCAATTGTTACTTTTTTCCCATCCAGATTTAACGTAACTTTTTCGATCAAATTATCAATGATGATAATATTATCTTTGACCCGGTAATTTATTATTTCATTCTTCTCATTAAAAACTGCCGGATATTCAGTTAAAAGACTTTTGTCATTAAGTATTATGTATGTTCTTTGGCCGTCATCATACACTTGTGTTGGTAGCCAAGTGGGGATTTTAAATACAGAATGTCTCATTTTATAATCAAAAGAAACTTGATCTCGGCGGACATTACCTTCTTCCGTAAATAATTTTTCTTCTTGATACTGCTTCCAAGTCTCTCCGTCGGCAATTGTTTGCGGGTACAGCCACTGGACAGTGGGCATATATGTCGTTTTGGTACTTACCAGTTCCATTTGATATACTCTTCGGTCGGTGACGACAACCAAGGTGGAATTTAAATTCGAATAATCCGGTTTTACTAAAAGATGATGTTGTGGCACGCCGTTTTTAAGTCCGATGCCTCTCGAAAATCTCCACACGTCAGGTTCTGACACATAAGGCGTTTCTAAAATAACCTCACCCGGTTCAAACAGAATCAAGGTTGAATGATATGTTTGTGTAATTACTTGGTACACAGATCCTTCCTTGTAAATCCAGCCTTTCAGTCTACCATCGAAATATTCAGGAAGGACTGTAATGTCTTTAAGGTTTGCAATTAAAGCCTCTTGGCCGGTAATCGTTGTACTTTCTTTATCTTCAACCTCTCTGACTTCCGGAGAATCCAAAAAAATAACAGCTTTTGAAAAATCTACTTCAGCTTGTTCTTCAACAACTACGACCTCGGTTTGTATGCTGTTTAATTCTTCAAGATCTACGGTTTTGCAACCGACAAAAAAAATCGACAGTAATAAAATAAATATTTTTTTCATGATAACTCCTTATAAGTTTGTAACATCAAAATTGGTAATATAAATACCGGCTGGATTAAAATTAGTGTCATCCTCACTAGGCTGCATCAACGTCGTAGTCAAAACAGAACGTTTTTTTAACACTTTTTCGGAACCTCCATCCGGCAAAGTCTCTGTAACCCAAAAATCAACTTGATAACTGCTATCACTTAATGCCAGTATACTTTCAATCTGTACACGTCTGACTCGCATTCCAAAATTGTCAAACGGATTATCCTCTTTTTGAAATCGGGTAAATTTCGAAGCAGAATCCTTTGTCAGTGCTGCATAACAGAACATAATATTGTTCCTGAGCACTTCAGAATCAGTGGGAATGGTAAACATATTGGTGATAAATTGCCGAATATGAGCCTGTATCATTTTCTCTGTTACTTTTCCAGCTGCATAATCTTTTGAGTACTTACCCAAATAAGTCAATTCTCCCAACTCATTTTCCATAATAAATACCGGTACCGTTTTGTTTGTTGTCAATGAAACTCCTGTTATAACTAAAAGTATGATATTGGCAACCATGGTCAACAACGTCCTAAATCTCCATGCAGATGCTTCCCGGCATTTTTCTCCCATGAGCCGGTCATATTCTCCCAACGGGTCAAAACCTGTTTTTTCCTTTTCTAGTGGCCATTGATTTTTCATCTTTGTTCCTCAAGTAAATTCAAAATTGCTTGATGATTAATCTCAGTTTGTTTGATTTCCGTTTGGATTGTATCCAAAATTTTGCCAGCAAAATTGGCTATTTTTTTATCTTCACTGTTTTGAAGACATTGTATTATTTCAATGTCTTCAACTGATAATGCCAAATTTATTTCTATCATATTTACCTCTCAATAAAAGAAATTACTACTATCATTGTCAGCTGTCGTATTTCCAACAACTTCAAAATCTTCAGCAAAAGTTTGAGCTTGAGGGATATCAGAAGATACTTGAGGCTGGATACCATCAGAAGATGTTTGAGCGCAATTATCTGTTTCACTCTTCTTGTAGCCGGCCAGATGAACTTCTTCAACAACAATTTCTGTACCACTTCTTTTCTCGCCGTCTTTTTCCCACTGTCGTTGCTCTAAGTGTCCTTCAACAACGATCAGCTGTCCTTTTTTAAGATAGGGGAGTAAGCCTTGACTGCGGCTACCAAACAGAGCGAGATTGAAAAAATGCGGTGTCTGTACATATTGGTCGTTTTCTTTCTTTGTACGATTTACAACCAACGAAAAAAGAGCGCAGTTTTTGCCAGATGACGTTTGTCGAACTTCTGCATCACGAACCAAACGTCCCATCAATGTTACATTATTCAAATCAGACATACTTAACCTCCTGTGTGTCCTTATGTTAGCCAAATTTATATTTATACCGAGCCTGTTCTACTAACTGCTCGTTATACGAATTTTTATTCTGAAAACCGCAGCAGGGGCATACATCACCCCAAAACGGCTCGGTACAGACGACACAAAAATGTTTTTGTTTTTGTTCATTTTCCTGTTTTTTACTGTTTGCTATCGACAATGTGTTTATGAATTGCTGGATTCTGTAATGAGATCCGGCAGTTTTGTATATATAATTTGCTGCATTGCCAACTTTTCCAAGATTTTCAAAAAGAAACTGGGTATATTCACTGATTTTTTCTGCAAGCCCATAATCAATCAACACAGAAGCTAAGTTCTGCCAAAAGTCATCCGAGAAGATTGAGCAATTTATATACTTTTCAAAATTTATTTTTAATTTACTGACTACTGCTGCTATATTGTGTGTTTTATCTGATTGATTATTTTTTAAATTTAAATTTTCAGTAGCAGTAGTAGATGAATTCTGGTAGAAGAATTTATTTAAAGCACCGTACTTTTGAGTACCATCAGACGGTACTTTTGAGTACTGTCGTGAGTCCATGACGGTATTTTCCGGTACCGTCGTGTTTTCTCTGATGGTACTTTCCGATACCTTCAGCACGTTATTTTCTTTGTAACTGAGGGCATTGACCTTGTCTGTCGGGCAAAAAATTGTCTGTGTACCCGTACCTTCACGGATTATTTCTTTTTCCAACAATCCGCAACTGACAAATTTGTCGAAACGTCGGCCAATGTTCCGGGGATTTTCAATGCCCAAAATAGGCAAGTCATCTATGATGCTTTGATATCTTACAAGGTAAAATATCTTTCTGCCACGGATTGTTTTTTTCATTTTACCGCTCACTGAAAAATCGATGAACCACCTCAATATCAGTGCATCACAGGCGTCTAAAGAGTAACTTATAAGTTGTTTTTGGTCGAATCCCTCTATAGTGTACTTCATCCTTTTCTCCTTAAACCGTGCAATTTACCCACAATCCTCCGCCGACACATTATAGGTGTGTCTTTGTCGTCATGTGGATAAAAATTCAATTCAAGTTGTTGTTCTTTTTGCCATTTATACTCTTCAAACCTTGTTTCTTGTGCATCGAAGTACTTTTTATCGATTTCGCAACCTATAAAATCAAGCCCCATTTCATAAGCTGCAATCCTGGATGAACCGCCTCCAAGGTGGGTGTCAAGAATTTTATTGCCAGGTTTTGTATAGCGATTGAAAATCCATCTATAAAGCGCAATAGGTTTCTGGGTTGGATGAATTCTTAATTCATTCAATCTTTTGTTTCCCTGCATTACTTGGCCTTCTGCAACACTTTTACCCTGTAACATTCCGTTCCACATAAATCTGAAAATTCGGACGCTATTATGAAGATTGGTTGCAGCAATTTCACAATTTGAAAAGCTACTTTTATCGTTACACTTGTCCCATACAATTCTTCCGGGTGGAAAAATAAAATTATAGTAATTACAACCCCATACAATGTAATGCTTTGAAACTCTTTCCAATTCAGAAAAATATTCTGAACTTGGAATATTCCATGTTGGAGAAATTGGATAATCACGACGGACTCCGACTTTACTTACTTTTTGTCCGTAATATCCACGCTTTTCTGGACCAGAAAAGTACGGCGGATCAACTACAGCTAAATCAAAGGCTTTGTCCGGTAGTGTCTTCATATATTCCATACAATCTATGTTATAAACTTCGCCTGTCATTTTTCCTTGCCTACATAACTCGAAAATAATTTTTCCGCAGCAGTAAACAACCCGGTACTTTCCCCGCCACCACCGCAGAACATATCTACTACATGGAATTCTTTTGTACTCATCTAATATTCACCTATAATTGCACAACATCCTTCAGGGTAATAAGCCTTTCTTTCTGTTCTACCGTTATTTCAAGTGTCCTTGTATAAATGTTGGACGAATTCTACCGCTTCAACCGCAATCTGGTCGTCCACCAATTCAACACTGAAACCGTGCAGTTTATTTGTTTTCGATTGATTGTATTTATCTATGCTTTGTTTTAAATCCTGTGGGGAATAACACGCACAATCTTCTGTAATCTGCAAATTGCATATCCCGTCGTTATCTCTATACACAAGCAAAAACTTCATTTTCGTTCTCCTTCTCCTTCTGTAATCCATTCTGCCTCCTTGCTAATTCACACCCAAGGTAATACTCGCATCTGGATGGCGCAGGGTGGTTACAACCAAATATGTAGCAGTCCCTGTTAATGTAGTCCCAGGCTCCGCAACGCCGGCTGCACCGCATCCGCTGTTTGCGTAGTTCCAGTGAAATTTTTCTTAAGTTATCTATACTGTCTGTACTAAGTTTATCCATGCTCAAACCTTTATTTGGAGCAAGTATAAATTCATGCTCTATAGCAACTCCCCAAAAAATTTTCTGCTCCAGACTTTCCGCCGTTTTCAACTCAGTTCTTGCCCCTCGGCTATCCTTCCAATCAGGCAATAATACCGTTGCATCGCACACCTGCTGCATAGCAGAAGCCACTGTCATATAATCATCCCAGCTAAATTCTTTATATTCAGACAAACAGGCAGGATTCATAACGCTGTGTCCTTGGGACGCAAGAATTTTTTCCGCTTTTGCAAACTTTTCCCGGTAGTTTGGATCTCCGGTTATCTTCCCGGCAAGATAAATCTTCATCAAAAACCTCCCGTTTGTGATATTGATTTTATTGCGTTATTTATGGTATCAGAAAAAAAATCATCTCCAATTAAATTCAAGAGACTAAAACTAGTCATCAAAATACCTGATTTTTTTTTCTTTTTTTTGACATATACAATTGTATCTGTTAAAAATTGAAATTGATACTTGGTAAGTTTTTCTTTTTTAATGACACTACGAAGTATGATTCTCAATAAATTGTGATCGATTTTTAAAATAATAACTGAAATACAATATATAATACCAGTAATTATTGCTCCGGTATATTTAAACAAAACGGATAAAATTATGAGTGTACACAATAAAATCAAAAACATAGATCGATTCAGCCCCAAAAAAAGAACATTATCTTTATACAACTCTTCATAAATTTGAGCATTGTTTAATTTTTTATCCATTTCTTTATAGCTTCCTCCCCTTATTTAATACAGTAGAAACAGTTCTTGTGCCGTTTTTATCCGTTATACAAATAGATACTAAACGCTCTTGCAAAAGAGCTTCAATTTTTTCTTTCTCTTTTTTTGTAAGCTTCTCTTTCATCTTGTATCCCCTAATTTTTTTCAGTGTACAACTCATTCCATAGCCCTCTCTTATTTATCCTGGCATCTGTTTCTGCTATTTTGAATTCTTCCATCTTTTCAGCTTCAAAGGCGAACAGACCGTAGAAATATCCATAGCCATAATAAAGAATACGCCAGTTAATACTGTCAAATGAGGTGTCATCATATATGTAAGCAAGCAGGCGACCATACCGATCTCGTCTATCTGATACAGAATCAAATTTGACTATTATAGGTGTAAGATAATACTGATTAAGAAAATCTCTAGCTTCCTTTGCATAATATTCAGGTGGATTGATTGTCAGTTCCGGTGTATTGATACCAATAAGACGGACTTTCTCTGTTCTGTTACAACCCGAAGGAAGAATATCCGTGTTAAATCGGATTGTAACCGTATCTCCATCAATCACAGATGTAATGATTGCCGAATACCCTGTCTCCTGTTCTGTCGGAAAAAATGCTGTACAGGAAAAAAAAAGGGAAGCAAATAATGGGAGTACCAGAAGTTTTTTTACTTTCCTCTTTATTTTCATTATATTGTTCATTGTTGACACTATCCTCCTAATATCTATTTTTCTTTTTCTTCTGAACGTTCTACTTGAAATTTGCACTGCAAAATAGCTTCATAATCTTTGAGAATTGCGTAAACATTTTTAGCAGTGAATGCCCAATGCCCCTGTGCACATGAATTCCGGGCAAATTCCAAAGCCTTTGGAGCTGTCATAGTTTTTAATACAGTCGGAAAATCTGTTTCTGCCAAGAAAATAACAGGGATAGAATACTTTGCGTATTGCGATAAGATATCTTCATTCGTATTCCATGGAATTTTATCTTTTACAATTTGAGTATCATTATCCGGGATAATATATTCTGGTATTTTTTTTGCTTTGTTTTTCCATGCGGTAATTCTTAACGCTTCAACTTCATTTTTAAGAAGTTTATGCCCTTTTCGTTCTAAATGACTCAAATAAAAATTAAAAGAATCTATAATGGCGGTAATAACAAGAATATCTGCCAAAAACAAAAGAGAACTACGTTTTGTCTTTTGCTGTTCTACTTGAGAGACACTGCTTTCAAGTTTCTTATTTATTACAATATCAATGTCTATAAAAGCAATGAATATCGCAATAGGAATTAATATGAATTTTAAGATAAAACTTATCAAAACTAACGGGTTTCTTCTGTATTCATTGTATGGATAACTCATATTATGCTCTCCTGGATTTCTAACACCACCAGCACATTATTTTGTCCCATTCATTTATAGCAAGAGTTAAACTTGCAGCTAACAAAAACATAAGAACAAAAGCTTTAATTATAGAACAAAAAACTATCAAGTCGTGTTTTATTTCTTTTTTTAGTTCTTCGTATGAGTTTTGGTTTTGCGATTCGGGCAAAGATTCGGATGCATATTCTTCTGATGTGTCAATTTGATTAAAATATTCTTCATGACTTGCATTTCCAATTTCTTTGGTTACCTGGTTTATATGAACTAATGTTTCAGCAAAACTGTTTGCACACCAAATGAAAATAAAAAATTCTACAATAAAAACAATACCATGTTTGACCATATTATCCTCCTAATATTTATTTTGATTTAATCCATCTCTGACAAAAAGCTTGTAATGGAACATACAAGAATTACTACCAGTAAAGCCCCTATTATCAGCAGGAACATAAGCCCTGGAGTAGCCCTAACAACGTAAG
>JAHLFV010000162.1 GCA_018883625.1 Candidatus Treponema excrementipullorum | reverse complement strand
CAGGTATTTCTTCCAAGTAATACGTGGGATCTAGTAAATGAACGGGAATAAAGTCACCTGTAGTTATAACAAACAATCCTTTAAGATTATACCAAAAATGGAGTAAAATGTTAAGAATCTGTTCTACCCATGTTAAAATACCGTTAATATTTACTGCACAAAGCAGTCCCAAGGGTAAACCGATAAGCACTCCCATAGCACCGGTACACAATCCCGTCATCAGAAAAGCTGTAACGATTCCCCCGGAAGTAGCTCCGATACTCTTCAAAATAGCTATTTCTTTTCTTCGTTCCATGGCCAACATTACCAACGCAGAAGAAATATTAACAGATGCAACTAGTACAATTAAAAGCATAATAAAAATAAGCATCATACGGGTAGATGCAAAATTTTCAAATTGAGAACGGTTTAATTCGTTCCATAATCGCACCCGACTGCCGGGAGGAATGATTTGTTCCACAGCAGTAGCAGTTTCCCAAAGACTTGCGGAAAAAGCATTATCTGTAGTAATACCAATCAAAACAGAAGATAAAGAACCTTCCAAAAGAGAAAAACCTGTATCAAAAGGAATAAAAACCCACAAGGCATCCAACTCCTGGTATCCGCTAGAAACGACAGCTTCCACGGTAAAAGGAGTAATTTTTGGAATCACGTTTCCGGTGGCGCCGGTTCGCATGGTAACTAGTCTGATTGTATCTCCCGGTTGTAAATCAAGGGTTGTAGCGATGGCTTCTCCGATAATGGCGCTTTTTTCCGTGGAAAAACTCAAAGTACCGGACTTTGCCTTAATTAATTTTGAAAATGAAGATCCTTCTGCAAAGATATCCTCCGGTACGGCCCGGATTGTAGCTCCTGTTCTGCCCTTTGCGCCTGCTGCCAAACCGATACCTTGACGTTCCGGGTAAGCAGACACAACACCGGGTACCGCAGACACCTTTTGTGCCAACTCTTCTATTGCCATAGAAGTGGAATAATAATCCCGTTCTTCTCCTTCCATAAGAGAAGCGTATAAATTAACCTGCATGTGATAGCTTGACAGTTCAATGATTCTGGAAGTAATACCTTCTATCATGCCATCGGAAACAGCTAAAACCACTATTAAGGGAACAAGACTCAATCCTATGGAAAAAACAGCTCCCAACAAACTCTTTCCGGCAGTGGAATTTCTGCCGGATTTAGGAAATAACAGTCGTTGGGCATAGAGCATGGATGCTTTTATATTCATTACATTTCCACCGAAGTCAACTGTCCGGCCGTAATGGTGTAAATTTTATCACCGCCGGAAGCTAAATCTCTGTCATGAGTTACAAGCAAAAGAGTTTTCTTGTACTTATCTACCATGGAAAACAACAAGTCTCCTATCAGGGTGGCATTTGCCGGATCAAGATTACCGGTAGGCTCATCAGCTAAAATCAGCTCTGGATGTTGAATAAGAGAACGGGCTACCGCAACCCGTTGTCGCTCTCCTCCGGAAAGTTGATTCGGTAAATGGTTCATACGATGTTCCATTCCCACATCATGCAATAATTGCTCTGCCTCTGATATTGCCCGTTTTTTGCTAACTCCCGACATGTAAGCCGGTAAAAAAACGTTCTCCAAAGCGGTAAAATCTTTTAACAAATAGTGAAATTGAAAAATTAACCCTATGTATTTAGAGCGATACTGAGCCAAGCTTTCCTCGGAAAGGCTTTCTATATTGTAAGGACCGACTCCCACGTGTCCCTGGGTAGGAGAATCCAAGCCACCGATGATATTCAACAAGGTACTTTTTCCGCTACCGCTTTCTCCTACAATAACAACTTTGGTGCCGGCTTCCACAACCATATCCAAGCTTTTTATGATGGTCAGATGTTCCGTTCCCGTTATATATGTTTTTTCCAAATTCGAAATCGTAATAATATCACTCATCGTGAAGCACCTCCGAAACAGTCATGGATAGAATATTTTTACTGGCCTTCCACGAGGCAACAAGGGCAGAAAAAACGCCAAATAAAGTAATCAGAGTAACTTCCATAGGCATTACTCTGGCTGGAATACTGCCGTAAACCTGATACATGGGATTTTCTTGAATATAATACACCAATTCCGGTTGGGTTAAATAGGTAATCACGTACTGTCCCCAATACGTTGCTTTTGATATAATGGAGAAAACAGCAGACATTTGCACACAGAGCAGTAACCCTAAGATTAAACCGGGAACAGCTCCCGACAGTCCCGTCAAAAGTCCCCGAAGAATAAAAATAAACTGTATACTGTTTTTTTTAGCTCCTAATGCCGACAAAACAGCTATTTCACTTTGACGCTCAAAAACCATTCGGCGCATTCCGTTAAAAATATTTACTCCCACCACAACAAAAATCAGAAAAACCAGCATCATTAAAATATTTTTTTCAATACGCAAGGCACCAAAAAAGGAGCGATTATATTCTCTCCAAGATTGAGCCTGAATATCGGGAAAACTTTGCTGCAGTTGATATATAACGTACGCATCTTTTTCTGACTTCTGCAATTTTAAGGAATATAATTTTGAAATATCCTCTCCCAAATACTGTTCACCGGCTTCAAGAGATATAAAACTGAAAGTATTATTGATTTCCGCATAACCGCAGGTAAAAATACCTACCACGGTAAACAGTCGATTGTTTGAAATTAAGTCCACGTCGCTGCCACCGGAAAGAGCCAATAAATTGATTTTACTACCTACCCGGGCACCTAACTGACGGCTCAACTCGCTACCTAAAACGATGTTGGTAGGCTTTGACAAATCAAAAGCACCAGAAATCATTTTCACTTCTCGGGCAAAACCTTCATCTCTCTGTCTGATTGTAGGCGAAACGGCTCTGATAAGGGAAGCACTTTGACGACCGGATGTGCCGGCTATTAAACTTTGAGCTTCATACATGGGTTCTGCCACTATAATACCTAAATCTTCCCCTTTGTAGCCTTCCAAAAAGGTTTCTTCCGGGGTACCGTTTAATTGTACTCGAATGTGAGCAGAGCTGATTTCCATAATGCTGTCGATAAAACCCATCTGAAATCCGTTCATAACAGATACTACCACAATAAGGGTCATAACTCCGAAACAAATACTTAAAGAAGCCAGCAATCCCGTTACTGCCGAGCGACCGGTTCTGTCAACTTTGGCAAAACGTCGGGAAACAAAAAAAATCCAGTTCAATAGTCCACTCTCCTGACTTCAATGTCATTGGCATAGGTTACTTCCGAAAGAAGCTTGGCTCCCCTATAGGTAGCTTCTATCCTGTAGTTTCCCGGCAAAAATACAGTTTCTTTGTATGAGTCCGCATCTGAATACCTACGAGTCAACTTTAATTCTCCGTTTTCATAGTAGTCGTATCCTTGAAACTCGTTTCCGGGATTGTGATACTTTGTTTCATACACCAAAGGAGTATCTGCTGTAAACAGAGTCTCTTTTTTGCCGGTTAGTTTATTCTCTGCATTATAAAAAAATTCAGTCAATCGTTCTTTACGGGGATATTGTACCCCCATAGCATCATTGGAATTTTTAGAGTCTTTGTCTTGTTCTTTTGTCACCGGCTGGTTTTCTATACTTTCCGGCTCCCGATACACATAAAGCGTTTCCCGGGAAAGCAAGCCTGTTTCCGTGTACTCTTTTTCAGTCTGCTGGTTATTTTTATAATCGATGGTCACAGAACGCTGACATATCCCGCTGTTTTCGTAATAATAAAAATTTTCTTGAAGTAAAAAAGGGTTATCTAAAACAAAAGTTGCTTCTGTTTCCGGTTGAGTACTCCAAGTTAATCGGGATACTACTCTGTAGTTTTTGTCATAGGATGTTCGGGTAAAAAGACCGTTGACTTCTGTTACCCGATTTTCCATAGTACCGGCAGATAAAATAGCCAGCTCTTCCCCTTCATACCCGTGAAAACGTAAAGCCTCAATGGTATCAAGAAACACAGATTCC
>JAHLFV010000161.1 GCA_018883625.1 Candidatus Treponema excrementipullorum | reverse complement strand
GCTCAGCGGGAAAAATATACTGTTCGCCAAGAGTTGGGATATTTACAGGCTTGGTTGTATTTTGAGTGCAACATACAGGATTATGTCCCTGTGATGAAAAAGCACAAAATGCAGTGGTACCTCACTTTTGTATCCCGGGACGACTATTATCCCACAGATAAGGAATTGGAAATAATTAGGGTAGTGGAAGAAATTTTTTACAGAAAAGATACCGTAAAATCCTAATTCCGTCGGGCAAGAAAAAACTTGATTTTCTTTTCCTGTGGACGTATCATTAGTTTATGAATACCCGTAAACTGTCACATATTATTAAAGTCGCTTCCGGCGAGTTGCCGGCAGATATAGTAATCCGTAACTGTCGTATTGTAGATCCTATTTCTCAAACTATCAGTGAAGGCAGTATTGCCGTATATGGAGGATTCATTGTAGGAATAGGGGATTATCACGGTGAAAAAGAAATTGACGGTGAAGGACGGTACGCCGTCAGCGGGTTTATTGATGCCCATGTACACATAGAGTCTGCCATGTGTACTCCGGAAGCCTACGGAGAAATGGTTATTCCCTTAGGAACTACCACAGTTGTAGCAGATCCCCATGAAATTGCTAACGTAAAAGGTATTGATGGTTTACAGTTTATGATAAACTCTGCCCGGCGCAGTCCTTTAAAGGCTCACTTTATGGCGCCATCCTGCGTACCGGCAGTGGATTTTGAAAACAGCGGGGCTGTACTGGATAGTGAAAGTATTGAAAGTCTTTTGGGAGAAAAAAGCATTTTAGGTTTGGGAGAAATGATGAATGGCCCGGGAGTATATGGTACACAGGAACAGGTTTTGGAAAAACTTTCCGCTGCCATAAACGCCGGTAAACCCATAGACGGTCACGCCCCGGGACTTTCCGGGAAACTTCTTAATGCGTATCGGGTAGGCGGTATCACTACGGATCACGAGTGTACCACTCCGGAAGAAGTGCGGGCTCGGTTAAAACGGGGAATGTACGTATTGCTACGTCAAGGTTCCGCCGCACAGGATTTGGAAAAACTATTGCCGGCAGTTACAAAAGCCAACAGCCGTCGATGTGCTTTTTGTTCCGATGACAAACACGCCGGAGATATTTTGCGTCACGGTCATATCAATCACAACGTAAAAATTGCAGTAAAAGCAGGAGTTGATGTTTTTTCTGCCATTGCCATGGCAACTATCAATGCGGCGGAGTGTTACCGATTAAAAAATACAGGGTTGATTGCCCCGGGATATTTGGCAGACATAGTGCTGTTTGACGATTTGGAAAATTTTGATGCACAAATGGTTTTTATCAACGGTCAGTTGGTGGCTCAAGGAGGAAAAGCCCTATTCCCTGTAAGTAATCGGGTGGATAAAGCCGTGACCCATTCTGTGAACATCGCTCCCGTAACTGAAAAAATATTACAAGTCCCCCTTAAAACGTCCCAAGCCAAAGTTATCAGTTTACACAGTCATTCATTGGTTACTGACTGCGTGACTCGTACCGTTGCTGTTAAAAACGGAGCCTTTGCCTTTGACTCTGCCGTGCCGGTACAAAAGTTAGTGGTAGTGGAGCGTCATAGGGCAACGGGAAAAATCGGCTGTGCTTTGATAGAAAATTACGGTGTTACAGAAGGGGCTGTTGCCACAACGGTGGCGCACGATTCCCATAATCTGGTAGTAGCGGGGGATAACGACAGAGACATTTTGCTGGCTTTACAGGAGCTGGAACATCAAGGCGGAGGTCTTACTTTGGTACATCGGGGTAAAGTGGTGGACACAGTTGCTTTACCTATTGCAGGGATCATGTCGGATACAAGTGCTTTTGAAGTAAGTAAAGGTGTAGACCATCTTACGGAACTGGCTCACAACCTTTTAGGTATTAACAGAAATATTGACCCTTTTATGAGCCTGTCTTTTTTGTGTTTACCGGTAATACCCCACATAAAACTGACTCCCGAAGGTTTATTCAACGTGGATTCTTTTAGTTTTACAGACTGTAACGGATAGTTTTGAGACTACAAAATACCTCGAAAGTAAAAAAAATAACAGACAAGCTTATTAGAAAACGGAACAATTTTTAGCTTACAAAGGAGTAAAATAATGGCAACCCCTCACAACAAAGCAGAATTACATGACATCGCCCCGGTGGTATTGTTACCGGGAGATCCATTACGGGCTCAGTATGTGGCAGAGCAGTATTTAGAAAACAGTCGACAGGTAACGGGAGTACGGAATATGTTGGGATTTACCGGTACCTATCAGGGGATTCCTGTCTCTGTTATGGGTTCCGGTATGGGAGGCCCTTCGGCAGGAATTTATTCCTACGAATTGTTCTCTTTTTACGGAGTAGAACGGATTATTCGCATCGGAACCGCCGGCGGTTTGCAAGAGAATACAAAACCCGGCACATTGGTATTTGCCATGACAGCTTCTACCGATTCCCGGTTTGCTTACCAGTACCAATTACCGGGAACATATTCCCCCTGTGCCTCTTTTAATCTCTTCCAAAAGTCGGTGGAAATTGCACAGAAAAATAAGATGCTGTTTACCGCCGGCGGGATTTTTTCATCAGATATGTTTTCTTCTTACAATGCTTTGGGAGAAAAAGCTTCTTGGGAACCCTGGGCAAAGATGAACTGTTTGGCTCAAGACATGGAAACCTATGCCCTGTACTGTACTGCAGCGTACCTAAAAAAACAGGCTTTGTCTGTTCTTACGGTAACGGATTCCTGTGTTACCGGGGACGGTTTGCCGGCTGAAGAACGGATAACAGCATTGGAACCTATGTTCACGGTGGCTTTAGAGACCGCCCGTCAGACTTCAAGGTAAAACCTCCGCTCATGCTACCCTGCATACCTATAGCATGGCTCATATACAAGCAAGCTATCAAAAAGCACTGAGATAATTTACTTTAGCTTATAGCGGTATACATACAGTTTTTGATGAAGAATACGGAATAACATGTAAAATGTTCCCTTCTGTTGCCCTAAGATGGCATTTTCTGTATACTATGCTATCTGTCGGAGGTTGCACATTGGAAGAAAAATTCGAAAATCTCATGGTTCAAAAATTATCTCTCAAGGTAGAGCTAAACGATCAAATCAATCCGAACCTGTATCAGGAATATGACGTAAAGCGGGGTTTACGGTATTCTGACGGACGGGGTGTTTTGGTTGGACTTACCCAAGTAGGGGATGTTGTGGGATATGAAGTCCGGGACGGTAAAAAAATCGCCGTGCCCGGTAAACTTATTTATCGTGGTTATGATATAGAAGATTTAATACGGGATACCGTCAGTCACGATGAATTTGGTTTTGAACAAACAGCCTATCTATTGCTTTTTGGAGAATTGCCTACAGTCCAACAGTTGCAGGAGTTTAAAACCTTGTTAGGTTCCCGCCGTACTTTACCGGATAACTTTACGGAAGATATGATAATGAAAGCTCCTTCTCCGGACATCATGAACAAGTTAGCCCGAAGCGTACTGGCAAGTTATTCTTACGACAGCCATGCAGAAGATTTCAGCGTGTCAAATATTCTTCGTCAATGTATAGAGTTGATAGCACGATTTTCGACTTTTTCAGCCTATGCTTATCAGGCAAAACGTCGGTATTACGACGGTCGCAGTATGTATATCCACAATCCTGTACCGGAATTATCTACGGCAGAAAACTTTTTAAGACTTATTCGTTCAGATAAACATTATACCAAACTGGAAGCAGAAACCTTAGATTTGGCTTTGATCTTACACGCAGAACACGGAGGCGGTAACAATTCAACTTTCTCTATCCACGTTGTATCTTCCACAGACACAGATACCTATTCAGCCATTGCCTCAGCTGTAGGGTCTTTAAAAGGACGCCGTCACGGTGGTGCCAATATCAAAGTGATGGAAATGATGGATAACATCAAAGAAAATGTAAAAGATTGGGGCAACGAAGAAGAAATCAAAGCCTACTTACGTAAAATTGTCAGAAAAGAAGCCAATGACCGTTCCGGTTTGATTTACGGACAGGGACATGCAGTCTACACTATTTCCGACCCCAGAGCAATTTTGCTCAGAGAAAAAGCCGGAGAATTGGCAAAAGAAAAAGGTTTTATGGACGAGTATAATTTCTATAAGACCATAGACCGTCTGGCTCCCCTTGTTATTCAGGAAGAAAAAAACAGCGACAAAAAAATCTGTACAAACGTGGATTTTTATTCTGGCTTTGTATACAGTATGCTGAATATTCCCAGAGAGCTGTACACACCTATATTTGCTATATCTCGAATTGCCGGTTGGGCTGCTCACCGCATGGAAGAAGTTATTGCCGGAGGAAGAATTTACCGTCCTGCTTACAAGAGTGTTTTGCCATCAAAAGAGTTCATTCCCATGGAAGACAGAACATAGGGCGGTAGTTGTGGCTCAGGAGCGACTGGATAAAATACTGGCAAAACAGGGTTTCGGTACAAGAAAAGATGCCCGACGCCTGATACGACAGGGGCTGGTGGGTGTTAACGGTGCAGTTTGTAAAGCACCGGAGACTCACATAGAAACGAGTACCGACGTACTGACGGTAGAGGGAAAAACACTTGTATTAAAAACCCATTACTATTTTATGATGAATAAATGTGCCGGAGTTGTCTGTTCTGCAAAAGACGGATTGCACAAAACCGTTTTTGACCTGTTACAGGAAACTCCACCGGTTACTCCTTTGAGAAAAGTCCCTACTGAGATGAGCTGTTCTGAGTCCGACACCGACGAAGTCGATACCGACAAGGTCGGTACCGACAAGGTCGGTGCTGATTCTGTCGATACCGACAAGGTCGGTACCGACTTTAGCGACTCTGTCGGTTCCGACTTTATCGCCCCCGTCGGTTCCGATGCAGACGCTGATATTCTGGCTCCCATCCGTCAAAGTATTATTTCCGGTGAGTTGCACTTGGTGGGGCGTCTTGATATAGACACGGAAGGATTGTTGTTGTTGACCACCGACGGTGGATTAACTCATCGGCTTATTTCACCTAAAAGTCACGTCACCAAAACCTATTACATCCGGTTGGAGACCCCCGTGTCGCCGGAGGAGCAAAAAACATACAGTCTGCAGGCAGAAAAAGGAATTCTTATCGCACCTGAAGGCAATGATGAGGAATACTTGTGTAAACCGGCTGCTCTTACTTGGATTTCTCCTTTGGAATGTACGTTGGTTATAACTGAAGGTCGATATCATCAAGTAAAACGTATGATGGCAGCTTTGGGAAACAAAGTACTATATCTTAAACGGCAAGCCATAGCAGAACTACACTTGGATGAAACCTTGCAGCCGGGGCAGTACAGAGAGTTGCGGGAAGAGGAAATTCTCCTTTTAGAATAAGATATGAGACGTTGTGTAATAATTGGCGGTGCCCCCATACAGGATTACCAATGGATAAGACAGCATCTGCTTCCCGATGATTTTTACATTTTTTGCGACGGCGGATTAAAGCACAGACAATCCTTACAGGTAACACCTGACTTACTGGTAGGAGATTTTGACTCCTGGGATAATCCCAAAACAGAAACAGAAACCATTGTATTGCCTCGGGAAAAGGACGACACCGATACCTTTTTTGGAGTAAAAGAAGGTGTAAAACGGGGTTTTGAAGATTTTCTACTGATAGGTGTCATAGGCGGCCGCTTTGACCACAGTTTGGGAAATATTTCCGCCCTGCTGTACCTTGCGGGACTGGGGAAAAAAGCCCTGATTATAGACGATTATTCTTCCATAGAAATAGTGTCCTCCGAGCCTTGCTTTATCCATGATAACGTACAATATTTTTCTGTGCTGAATATAGACGGAAAAGCCAAAGGGATTACTATCAAAAATGCACAATACCCTTTGGAACATGCAGAGATAACCTGGGATTACCAGTACGGTATCAGTAACCAAGTGTTGCCCGGCAAAATGGCTGAAGTTACAACGCAGGAAGGCTGTCTGCTATTGGTAAAAGTATACCGAGAGTAAAACCTAATCCCGGTGTGCTTTCCGGTTATCATACAAAGTTTTAATAATAAAAAGACGGCACTATTACAATCTCTGTTACACCGTACCATTTTGTAGTTTTCGGTTTTTGTGTTGAGTATTTTATTGTTTATTTTCTAAAAAATAGAACAGCTTTTCTTGACACAAAAAAAAAAATGTCAAAGTGAATTATCAAATAACTAGGAGGTACTGCATGAAAAAGTTACATGTAGTATGTGCTGTTGCCTTATTAGCTTTGGCAGCAATGGTTTTAATTGGATGTGACCAGCCCACAAGTAATTCCGGAAACAATCCCAGTAATCCCGGAAACAATCCCAGTAATCCCGGTGACACTTGGACAAAAGTAGAAACTGTTGACGGTCTGGAGGGCGTATGGAAGTCTTCGGCATCTGCAACAATTATACAGGAAGGTGAAACATTCCAAACGACTATGGAAACGATACTTACTTATCCCACAGTAGATTGGGAAGTAAGTATCGTGCAGAAAATTGATGGTGTGCTGCAACTGGATGAAACTATTCCTAAGGATGAAATTGAAACTATTTTGAAAAACGGTCAGGTACCTGTGGAAATTATTAGCGCATTTGGGTACATGGAGGTAAATGCCGACAAAACAAAGCTTAAGGTAACAGCAACAGTTAAAGAAGGGGATCCTAACTGGGAAGATGTTAAGATGGTTCTTGCGGTGGATACATTCGAAGGTGATATCAAAATAACGTCTGAACCTACTCAAATAACAGTGGAACAATACTATAACAAGCAGAAATAATTCTGTGTACCGTTAGTACCAGCCCGGCAGTGTCCGGGCTTTTTTGTTTAAAGCTGTACGCTTTATTCCGACTGGGATTTTCCAGAAACGGTATAGGTTTTATTTTTAAGTCGTTTTTCAAACTCTTCTTGCTCTAAAGGTTTATCGTAAAAATAGCCTTGGATCATATCGCAGTTTAAATCTTTAAGCAACGTAGCCGTCTCTTGAGTTTCAACACCTTCCGCAACGGTTTTCATCTGCAAGTCTTTTGCCATTTTTACAATATTTGTTACTACAATTTGCGATTGGGCATTTTGTAACAACGTGTCTATCAAAGACTTATCCAGCTTTAAAACGTCAAAGGTCAAATTTTCCAAAAGACTCAAAGAAGAATAACCGCTACCAAAGTCGTCAATGGAAACAGAAAAGTTATCTTTTTTTAACTGGGAAATGGCAGTTGCCAGCATGTTTTTGTCTTCGTTGTAAGCAGTTTCCGTAAATTCGATTTCAATAAGTTCGTGGGGAATATACCAGTTATCGACTATGTTGCGTATACGTTTTGCCACGTCAAAGTGAGAAAAATGTTGCTTGGAAAAATTAACAGACACTTTAACCGGCTCCAATCCTTGCGACAACCAAGAATCAATGGCACTGCATACTTGATTCAAAACATAAAAGTCTATCTGTTGAATAATACCGGTAGATTCACAAATGGGAATAAAATTATCAGGAGATACGATGACACCATTGCGCCTCCACCGAATAAGAGCTTCCGCCCCCTCTAACGTATTGGTGCATTGATTTACCTTCGGCTGATATACAACAAAAAACTCTTTGTCGGCAATAGCCTGCGGCACCTGTTGCACGTACATTAGTTGGGTAGTCGTCTTATCCGCTATATCCTGATTGTAATATACTACATCAGAGTTAGGATCTTGCATCATGGTAGCATAGAGACACTGCAATATATCGGAAAAATCTTTTTCAGCTCCCGTCGGTTCGTAAATCCCTGCCCGAACAGAAAAATGCAGGGTAAAATCTCCCTGATTGGAAAGACTGGGCAACATAAGGTGATTTAATAAAAATACCAAATATTTGACATGGGCTTTATTGAGGAACAAAACAAATTTACCGCTTTCAACAAAGAAAAGTTTTTCTTCTTTTTCCAAGTAGTGAGTAGCTATTTCTCCGAATTCCCGCAACACAATATTTGTTCTTTCGTAGCCAAACCACTCATTGTAGAGAAACAAATTTCTGGTTTGTATAAGGACGTAGGTATAGTCGGTAAAGGTTTTGTCTGTTATAAGTTGATTGCCTGTTTCAAACATGCTCAGCTTGTTAGGCAGTCCTGTAGAAACATCTGTTGTGTATATTTTCAGTGCCTTTTGTTTTTTGTAACTGCCACAATTATCAGGTACATTATATCCTTTGGCAATAGCTTCTGCCATTAAAGCACAGGAACCGTATCCACAGTGTCGGCAGTCAATCCTTCTTGATTGAGGAGTGTTTTTCCCCATGGAGAGATATGCCTTTTCCAGTTCTTCCGGGGTTATTTCCTTTTCTGACACACCGATGGCAGTAAATTTTCGATAAAAGTCGTGTAATTGTAATTCTTTTCCCGAAACAGATAAGTGTTTTATAGCTTGATTTATAGCCTCTTGAGGATTGGAAAACCGCCTGTTCTTAAAATCGGCAATCTTTACATTTCGGGTACGGTTATAGGTTAACAGAATATTTTTTGTTGTAATAGTTTTGTCTTGTAAACCTGTTCCTGTCAGACAGCCGTGCTCACATTGCATAAATTCAACAAAAAAACTGTTTTCACTGGATAATAAAGCTGTAGAAACAGATTCCGGTCCTTCGCCCAAAGATTTCAAATCAGAAAAGGGAAGGATGGTCTCCTGAGTAGCAGAATAATGTTCTACAACCTCTTTTAGTCCCCCTGCATTGGATAACAAATATCCTAAATCCTGACTGTGTTTGTCAAAATCAGCCGAGTAAGAAGCCGTATCAGTATCTTTGAGATACTCAAGTAAATGTTCTATTGTTATCACATAACGAATGGCAGATTTTGTTTCAAAGTTTTCAGTAATTCCGATTTCGGCAATACAGGGACTGATATAGGCTATCTCTTTCTGGATACCTACGTAGTCTCTCATGTACAAAGCAAGACAAACTGCCGGTATTTGAACGGGAGCAAGGGTAGGAATTAGCTCCGGCTTGTGTTTTTCTACATAATTGGTCAAAGCCGAACAGGTAGAAGAAATTCTTCCCTCTGTGGGGTGTTCATACATGTATTGTATATGAGCCAAGGCAGAAATATCACCGCCTATGGCTCCGTCATATATGCAGGTTACTCCCAAGGATTTTAAGTATCCCAAAATTCCGGGAGTTTCCTCAGGGTACACGGTATATAAGGCAGGAGAAACAATCAGGGCAAGCTTTTTGTTGTTTTTCAGCGCATCAAAAAAGGCTGTGGTGTCATCAGTATACTGTCGAATGCTATGAGAACATTCCTGTTTGCACTTTCCGCACTGAACGCAAAAAGTGTTATTAACAAGTACTTGGAAAGTTCCGTTTCTGACAGTGGCGTAATTCGCCCCTAGACTAGGACATCCAGTGATACATCGATTGCAACCGACACACTGCTGATTCGTATAAACAACTTTTTTTTCTGATTGTGGCATATATTTTCTACCATAATAAGTGGAATGAGTGTATGGTACATGTTATATGGTACAATGTCAATATTTTATTGTTGAACCTTTCTCTCTGCTTGTCACGACTACCACAAAAAGTTATAATGTTTTTTAATAAGGAGATTGCCGTATGAGACAGTATTACATTGCTGGTAACTGGAAAATGAATAAGGTTAAGGGCGAGGCCGTTGAATTGGCTAAAGGTCTTGTAGAAGCTCTTAAAGATGGTAAAAATAAGTACATGATCGCCCCTTCTTTTACGAACTTGGACGCTGTAGCACAGGTTGTTAAAGGTTCTAATATTTTGTTGGGGGCTCAGAATATGTCCACAGAACTTTCAGGTGCTCACACCGGAGAAGTTTCTGCACTTATGTTGAAAGACTTGGGAGTTCAGGTAGTAATTTTAGGTCACTCAGAACGCCGTCATATCTACAAAGAAGATGATGCAATGATCAACAAAAAGGTTAAGTTGGCTTTGGCAGAAGGACTTGATGTTGTTCTTTGTATCGGAGAATTGTTGGAAGAACGAGAAGCCGGAAAGGCAGAAGCTGTTTGCGAAGAACAGACTCGCAAAGGTTTGGCAGGTGTTACCGCTGAACAGATGAAACATGTAACGATTGCCTATGAACCTGTATGGGCTATCGGAACAGGTAAAACAGCTACACCGGAAGATGCACAGGCTATCCATAAATTCACCAGAGGCATCCTTGCCGATATGTACGGAAAAGACGTAGCCGAAGCTACTATTATCCAGTACGGCGGATCCATGAAAGCAGAAAATGCTGCAGCATTGTTGGCTCAGCCCGATGTAGACGGCGGTCTTATTGGCGGTGCTTCTCTTAAAGTAGAAACTTTTGAACCTATCTGTAAAACATACTAATAGTTGTCTTTGGTTGTAAAGCATAGACAACTATTGTAGCAAGTGGAAGGCAAGCTTCTTTGTAAGGAGTTTGCCTCTTTTTATAAATACAATATGTAAAATTGGTTAAAAAAACAGGTGAAGAAAAGCTTTTTTTAGAAAGTTATTGCCAAAAAAAAAACTTTTGAGTATTATGGGGTGTTGTATTTTATAGATTGGAGTAGAAAGTAATGGGTGTTATCGGAATTATCCTATTAGTTGCATTTGTAATTATTTGTCTTTTGGTTATCGGTGTAGTTCTTCTTCAGAATGAAGAAGGTGGCGGATTAGGCGGACTTTTCGGAGGTAGCGGATCTCAGGCATTCGGTTCCCGCTCCGGTACTGTGTTGACAAAGACAACCTATGTCCTTGTTGCACTGTTTTTTATAGCAACATTTGTATTGGCATTTATCAACAGAGCTCCCACTGTTCGGTCTTTGGATGGTGCTGCAGAACAGTCAGCAACCACAACAACCGGTGGCGCTTGGTATGAAGATACAGCAACAGAAGAACCTGCTCCTGCAGAGTTGTCATCAGATACATCTGTTAACGAGTAAGCTTTTGAGGTGTGCCTATGATTTTGGGTCAGGTTTTCAGTCCTAAAGGTATAAATACACATTTGGAAAGTACTGAAAAAGATGAAGTGCTGGAAGAAATGGTGGAGGAGTTTATCACTCTTGATCCATCTCTGAATAGAAGCGTTATACTGGAAGCTATTTTAGAACGAGAGTCTAAACTGAGTACCGGAATAGGTCACGGAGTGGCTGTTCCTCATGGTATGACTTCTGGTTTTTCCGGCGTTAGAGGTGTGATCGGTATTTCCCGAGAAGGTGTCGATTTTGATTCTTTGGATAAAGCACCCGTTCATCTTATTTTTATGCTGATATCCGGTCCTCAGGACTGCGAATATCATTTACAGATAATTAAGCGATTGGCTCAAGTCTTGGAATTGCCGGGATTTATGGAAACTATCGCATCAAAAACTACAGCTCAAGATATTTACGACGCATTAATACAGTTTGAAGAAACAATAGTAGTAACAGCATAGAACTTACAGCGTCGCCTATAGGAGGTAAAAATGACAGAAACTGACGTAATCGGTCATCTTATCGATATAGAGCATCAGGCAGCAGAACTGTTACTTGATACCCAAACGGAAGCTGATAGACGTATTACAGAGGCTAAAGCTAAAGCCGATGCCATGTACAAAGAGCAATATGAATCCATGATTGCAGAGTTGGAAAATAAGTATAAGGAAGAAGCCACTGCTGTGGAAAATGGTCACGATACGGTAATGAAGAAGTATTGTGATTCCGTGGACTGTACAGCGACAGATACAGTTGCTTTTAACGCTTTGTTGGACAAGCTTTTATTCTCTAACTGATTTTGGTGTTGTTATGGATCGTTCATCAGCAGATGCTTTTGTATATGCAAAAGCAAGCGGAATGCTGGCAAAAAGTTTTGTAGGCCCTCGGGCTGCCAGCCTTTTTGCTGTAAATTCTCTTCATGAATTATGGTCTTTAGTGTTTCAAACAGAAGTGCCTGTTATTCCTGAGATGCTATTGGCGGAGAAAATAGAGCAAGAAGCAGAAGCCGCTTTTTTAAATGATTATATATCTCTTTTGAATAACTACAGTCGGCCTCAGTCTCTTTTGGTTAATCTGTTGCGATTTTACGATTACGATAACCTTAAAGATATCGGGGCTTCTCTGTGTACCGCTAATCTTACCGGAGAAATTCCAGAGTTGCCCCATTTGGCAAAAATCGGTCGGTACAGTATGTTGAATTATGAAGCTTGGCCCGACTTAAAACTGATAACTTCCGGTTCCACTGTAGAATGGTATAACGATGTGCCGGATTTTAGTAAGCAGCAGGAACTGGATACAAAGTTAGACTTACAGCATATCAGAGAATTGTGGGACAGCGCACTGCACCTTAAAGGCGGGGCCCGCCAGCCGGTATTGGATTTACTGCAAGAAGAAATAGTCATGTACAATATCGTGTGGGCTCTTCGTTTGCGGGTGTACTACCACATGGATGCGGAAGAGATTTATCCCAGCTTGGTAACGGTTAAACCTTTAGAGAATCTGCGGGAAATTAAAAAAGACCCCCTGGCGGGCCCCGCGGTAAAGATTCTTTCTCTGCCTACAGATTCTTATGCAGAGTGGAGCACGTGGAAGTACGCTTCATTGTTAAATCCTAACGAAGAAGGGGTGGTATGGAATGTCGATCCCCGATGGATTCAACAAGCAGCCAAGGTTGCCATTCAGAAAAAGGCACTGCGACAGTTTCACCGGTATCCTTTTACCCCTCACGTGCTTTTTTGCTGGTTTAAAATCAAGCAATATGAATTGGATTGTATCAGAACAGCGGCAGAAGGTTTGCGCCTTGAAGTTTCAAAAGAGCAGGCCAAAGATTTTGCCGGGATTGTGTCATAATAAGGCTAGGAGATAGGAAATGGCGCGAACTACACAAATGAGACTTGTAGAGTTAATGGTACTGAAAGAAGATATCAGTCGTGTTTTGGAATTTATCGGTAAAAAGAAAAACTTTGAATTCCAAAGTCGCTTGGGAGAAACTCCCACTTCCGGTACCACTCCTTCCAAAGATTTGTTTGAAAAACTTCAACTCGCCCGAGGATATTTAGGAATACAGGATTTAGAGGACTACAGAGAGGACTCTAAATTACCTACAGAAGAAGATTTTTCTACAGCCGGTTCTATTCTCTATGCAGTAGAAGAGTTGAAACGTAAAGAGTTGGAGAGTTCCGAAAACGCCAAAAAGGTCAATGATGCCTATTCGGAAGCTTTAGCCTTTGCAAACTTAAAAGTTCCTTACACAGAATTGGATCACTTGTCTTTTTTAAGTTTAAGAATCGGTAAAATAGATCCTGCCGTAGTAGACGATTTGATTTTTAATCTAAGAGGTCGGGGAGTAATCGTTCCTTTAGGAGAAGATAAATCCAGAATTTTGGCCGCAACCTCTAAAAAAGGACGTTTTGCTTTAGACTCAGAGTTAAAACGTTACGGTTTTGTACCCTTAGAGATAGCAAAGGATTTTAAAGGTATTCCCGATGAGGTTTTGACAGGTCTTAAAAACGAAGCGGAGGAAGCTACTGCCGCTTTGGCTTTGATTGTAGAAGAAAGAAAAAACTATGCCGAAACTCATGCCGATGTGATTTTACGGTTGTTGGGATGTTTTTCTATAGGTATGCAAGTGCAGGAAGTACAGGATAGATTGGAAT
>JAHLFV010000160.1 GCA_018883625.1 Candidatus Treponema excrementipullorum | reverse complement strand
ACCTGTAGTGTTGCCTTTCAACAGTGTCTTTGTTATTGTTATGGGAACACTGATTTTATCTGTGGTTGTTTCTGCCTTACCGAGTATTAAAGCCGGATCAGAAAAACCGTTAGATACTTTAAGGAAGATTTAAAACATGATGTGCAATATATGCGGGCTCAGAAAAGCAGTAATGATGATTCAGCAAGTTACCAATGAAGGAAAAAAGGAGTTGTATCTTTGCTTAAACTGTGCTAAAGAAAGGGGAATTACCCCCGGTAACGGAAAGTTGGAAACTACTTTGACAGGACTGTTTGAAAATTTAAACAGATCGGTAAAAAAGGACAGACTTTGTCCTGTCTGCGGAACTTCGGCTTCTGTAGTAGAAACTAGGGGTACGGTAGGTTGTCCCGAATGTTACAATATTTTTGCAAAGGAATTGAAAGAGTCACTGGAAAAAGTTAACCAAACAGGACCTTACACCGGTTCTTTGCCTCAACGTTTAGCTCATTTTAAATCCGTGCTGACAGACAGAATGCTTTTGAAAAATAAACTGGAACAATCCATTGCAAAAGAAGAATATGAAAAAGCAGCCACATATCGTGACCTGTTAAAAACTTTAGATAAGTGTGCCGTGGCTAACGGAGAAGGTCCCCTTCATGAGTAGTCATCCCGATACCCTTAGTTCCGGAACAGTATGGTATGCCCAAGAAGGGCCGGAACAGGATGTTGTTCTGGCTACCAGGATACGTTTAGTTCGTAATCTCGCCAATTTTGTATTTCCCTGTGAAGCTTCTGTTGATGATTTGGAGCGTGTACAAGCTTTGGTTTTTGATGCTTTTTCTAAGGCTGACAATCCTGACCGATTTCAGCATATCGGTGTTAATCAACTGGATTTTAGTGCTCGCCAACTGCTGGCTGAACGGGGAGTGTTGCCGGAGCGGAATTATGCAGAACGGGAAATTAACTCTCAAAATATAGATATTGTGCGGAAATATGAGTGGGAACCGGGGATTGTAGTACGTACTGACGGTCGTGTATCCTGTTTGGTAAACGGAGACAATCATGTTGCCATTGTATCTTATACGGCCGGTTATAACATTGGAGAAACTTGGGCGTTGGGAAAAGAGATCGACAGCGTATTGCAAAAAAGTTTACAGTTTGCTGCATCCTATGATTTTGGGTATTTAACTTCCGATTTGATGGATGCCGGCAGTGGTATGCAGTTGTCTGTCCGATTATTTTTGCCGGGTTTACTCCACAGTCAAAAAATCAAAGAAACCATAGAGAAACTTTCTAAGCAAAACTGCCTTTTGGAGCCTGTTTACGGAGGAACCACTGTACCCTTTGAAGCTTTGGGTGCATACTATCAGCTAACTTCTCGATATTGTTTTACAGGTAATGAAGAAAACCAAGTTGCGGAATTTGATACAGTGGTTATGACCCTGTGCGCCAGTGAACGGAAAGCCCGGCAGGAATTGATTACTCAAAAACCCACTGTACTCCAGCATATAATCAGCAAGATGTTTGCTGTTGCCAAGTTTTCAAAATTCTTGGAGTGCAGCGAGGCTATAGAAATTGTTTCTGCTATGAATTTAGGCGTCAGTGCAAAGGCTGTTTTGGGAATAGACTTTCCTGAACTTTACGCGCTATTATATCGTGTCAGAAACGGACATATCAATTACTTAAAGCAAAGTAGCAGTTTTTTGTTTGAAAAAGACGTTACCGAAAATACTTCTCTTGTTACTTCCAGATTGCGGTGTCTTCTGGTACAAGAGGCTTTAGAAGACGTAAAATTATACTTTGAGTGATAATTTTATTGTTTCTACTTGCATAATACTGTTATTATACATGGTGCGTACTGTACCATGTACATGACGTAATGAATAGACTAATGTAAAAGCCTAGTGGCTTAAAAATCAATGGGGGGACTATGGCTAAAAATTTATCACCCCGGGCACATAAACTTATTACTATATATGCCCAAGAAGAAGGTAAACTGGGTGGCAGTGACCAACTGTTGCCTGAACATGTATTGATTGCATTGTTAAAAAAAGGTGACGGTTTAGGATATATTTTATTGCAAAAGTTACACATTAATGTGCTAACTTTTCAATTGGCGTTGGAACAGAGCCTTACGCTCCAAGGTAGAGATGTTACTTTGGATGAATTGCCTGCTTCCCGACGTTTACGAACCATGTTGGACGCAGCCTCTATAGAGTCTCGGTCTTTGCGAAAAGAATATATCGGGACAGAACATTTAGTAATAGCGGCAATCCGGGAACAATACAGTGTCACTGCCCGTTTTTTTGAAAAAGCATCCATAACCATAGATGATGTATACGGTGCTGTTTTACAGATTTATGAAAAACTCCAATCCTCTTATGACAATCAAAAGGTTAAAGCTATGGCTAATTCTTTTTTTGATAGTGTCAACCATACTATGCAACAGGACAAAGGACAAAATGCTCAATCGTTTTTAGCAGAGTTTAGCCGAGATTTGACCTCTTTGGCTTCTTCTCAACAATTGGACCCTGTTGTAGGGCGAGATAAAGAAATCCTTCGGGTAGTGCAGATTCTTTCCCGAAGGACAAAAAACAATCCTGTGTTGTTGGGAGAACCGGGAGTAGGCAAAACAGCAATTATAGAAGGTTTAGCTCAGCGAATCGTGTTGGGACAGGTGCCGCGAAACTTGCTTAAAAAGAAAATTATAGCTTTGGATTTAGGATCCGTTGTAGCAGGAACAAAGTATCGGGGAGAATTTGAAGAGCGGATTAAACGTATCGTAAAAGAAGTTTCCGACAAAAAAGACATAATTTTATTTATAGATGAACTTCACACCTTGATAGGTGCCGGTGGAGCAGAAGGTACCATGGATGCATCCAATCTTTTAAAGCCGGCTCTTGCTCGGGGAGAGTTACAGTGTATCGGTGCCACCACGTTATCAGAGTACAGAAAATATTTTGAAAAAGATGCCGCATTAGAGCGACGTTTTCAGTCTGTTTTAGTAGAAGAGCCTACCGACTTGGAATCAATTCAGATTTTGGAAGGCCTGAAAAAACGTTACGAAGATTTTCATGGAGTGCGGTATGAACAAGACGTTATTCCTACCGCTGTTCGCTTTGCCCGTCGGTATATAACCGATAGATGTTTGCCGGATAAAGCCATCGATATTTTAGATGAAGCCGGTGCCATGAAGAAAATAATCGAGGATGACAAACCTTCAGAATTGGACACCTTAGAAAAGAATATAGCCCAATTATCTGAAGAAAAAAAGTTAATGGTACAAAATCAAGATTACGAAGGTGCAGCCGAGATTCGGGATAAAGTGCATCTTTTGAAAAATCAACTGGAAATCCTTCGGGATAAGTGGGAGCATAATGATTTATCCGGAATAAAAACAGTTACCACCAAGGATGTATGTACCGTTATTGCCAATATGACCGGTATCCCTTTGGAACAACTTACAGATTCCGAGTTAGTAAAACTGCTCCGTATGGAAGAAGAACTTCATAAGTCTGTTATAGGACAAAAAGAAGCGGTTACTTCCATTACTTCTGCTATACGACGAGCCAGAACGGGAGTTTCTTCTTCAAGACGACCGGCGGGGTCCTTTATATTTTTAGGACCGACAGGAGTGGGAAAAACTTTATTGGCAAAAACCTTAGCTCAATATCTGTTTGGTACGGAAGATGCGCTTATTCGTGTAGACATGAGCGACTATATGGAAAAACATAATTCCAGCCGCTTGGTGGGAGCGCCTCCCGGATACGTAGGTTTTGAAGAAGGCGGTGTGCTTACAGAAAAAGTACGTCGGCATCCTTATTCCGTAGTGTTGCTTGACGAAATAGAAAAAGCTCATCCCGACGTGTTTAATTTGCTGTTACAGATATTGGAAGAGGGTGAACTGACCGATAACTTGGGACATACCGTAAATTTCAGAAATACCGTCATTATTATGACCAGTAATGCCGGAATCCGTCAGATTACAGAGACAAGCCCCCTAGGTTTTTCTCTTACAGAGCGGGGAACACCGTCTTACGAAACCATCAAAGAAGGGGCTTTAACGGAGTTGAAAAAGATACTGAGTCCCGAATTATTGAATCGCATTGATGACACCATAGTTTTCACTGCCCTGACTCCAAAAGATGTGGAACGCATTTTGGAAATTCAATTACAGGAACTGGAAACAAGGCTTTCAGAAAAAGAGTTGACCCTTTCTGTAAAACCCGGGGCAAAAAAATACTTGGCAGAAAAAGGATACGATCCCTTGTTGGGAGCAAGACCTATGCGTCGTCTTATACAGCGTGAAATAGAGGATAGGTTAGCAGTTTGTCTTATTGAAGAAGGAATCAAAAATCCTGATACACGAGGAAACAAAGCAGTGGTAGATTTTGTAAAAGACGCTATCAAAGTGACCATTACAAAATCAAAACATAAAAAAGAGGCAAAATCGGAAGCAATTCCGTCTGAAACTGATAAAACATTACCGCCTGTAGAGGATATTGAAACTGTGAATGTATAGTATGTATACGTGTTAAAACAGATAAATATTCTGATGTTTTGGGGAATTTAGGGACTTTTCTCCTTGAAAAGAAGGGGAAAATAGGTATAATGAGTTCGCAAGGGGTAACACCCAGCGTTTATGCGGTGGGTCAACCTTGTAATTCTTAATATGAGAGGTTTTTTATGAAGGACTTAAAAGGAACAAAAACAGAAGCAAATCTCCAGACTGCTTTTGCAGGGGAATCAATGGCTCGCAATAAGTACAGCTACTACGCTTCAAAAGCTAAAAAAGACGGCTATGTACAGATTGCAGAACTTTTTGAAGAAACAGCTGCCAACGAAAAAGAACACGCAAAGTTGTGGTTCAAATTGCTTCACGGCGGCATCGGTACTACTGCAGAAAACTTAAAAGATGCAGCTGCTGGTGAAAACTATGAATGGACAGATATGTATGCCACTTTTGCCAAAGAAGCAAAAGAAGAAGGTTTTGATGAAATTGCTGCTTTGTTTGAAGGTGTTGCTGCCGTAGAAAAACGCCACGAAGAAAGATACTTAAAACTTCTTGCCAACGTTGAAGGTGGATTGGTATTCTCCAGAGACGGTGACATGATGTGGCAGTGCGGTAACTGCGGACACGTTGTTATCGGTAAAAAAGCACCGGAAGTATGCCCCGTATGTGCTCATCCTCAGTCATATTTCAGAATCCTTGCTGAAAACTACTAAGATTTGCTTTATTTAGATATAGACCGTTTCTGTACTGTAAGAATCATCTAAGGTACGGGAACGGTCTTTCTATTTTAAAATCATACCTGAATATTACTTGGAATTAAAAGAAATTCAAAAAGGGTAGAGACATAAAAAAAGCCACCCTCAAAGGATGGCTATGGGCGCTGAGAGGATCGAACTCCCGACATTTTGGGTGTAAACCAAACGC
>JAHLFV010000159.1 GCA_018883625.1 Candidatus Treponema excrementipullorum | reverse complement strand
GCTGCTTCGCTGTAAGTGTCAAGTAACTGTACGCTTTGTGCTTCAGCATATGAGGGGAAGGTCACAGTGACAGTGAGAGCCTTCTGCCATAACGCAGTCACGTCCATATTATCAGCGTTGCCGGCGGCAATTTCTGTAACAGGAGTTCCCGGGCCCGGAGTTAGCGACGCCGTATCCTGCCATTCCTGGAACTGATAACCGTCTTTGAACACATGGGGAATGTCCGTTGCGTCTGTACCGGCGCCTGCTTCAGCATCTTGATTGCCAGTGCTATTCTGCCCCGCACCCTGTCCAGTAGCAGTACTACCAGTGCCACCATGCCCTGCACCCTGTTCATCGGTGATGATGCCTGTTCTGGTACTTTGTTCACCGGCGCTTCCACCTGTTCCGGTACTTTGTTCACCATCGCTGTTGTCTGTGCCACCGCTTCTCCCCGTTCCTGGGACAGCGGAATTTCTGCCACTTCCGGCACTGTTTTCGCCGTCTGCAACCTGCAATCCATCCTGTGGCGGTAAATTGCCCGACTGCTTCCCGCTACCTGTTCCGGCAGCAACGGAGGTTTGCTTGTGACCGCTGTTATCATCGATGTTCCATAAGAACAGACAGCCGTTTTCACATCCAACAAGAATATTTTTACCAGCAGGATTAAACGCTATCGATTTTATAGAAGAAATCTGATCTTCCGTTTCCTTTTCTCCGTTATTACAAAGAGAAGGAATTTCAGCGGCGATATTTCCCGAAACGGTATCGTACACTTTTATTCCGCCGTCTTTTACGGCGAACGCAATAAGTGCGCCGTCTCCGCTGAACGACGCAGTTTGTACCGCGCCGGTTTCCTGAATAGTCAGCGGATTGCTTCCGTCAATACCTGAAACAACAAGATTTTCTTCGTCAGCGCCGTAGAAGATTTTTGTGCCGTCGGGACTAATTACGGCGGGCAGAGCGTTTTCCACGTTGCAGTGAAATTCGTTTATCAGACTGTATGACGACAAATCCCACACAAGAGCCTGCCCGTCCAACGAAGTAGAAACAGCTACTGGTTTCTCGGCCCGTTTTGCCGTCTCAATCCGGAACACAGTACCATTGTGCCCACCGAGTTTTTTCTGAATAACTTGTGATGTATATCTCAACAAGAAACTCAACAAAAAATATGAATTCAAATTTTTTCCGCCGGAGGGAATAAGCACTGAATAGTCACTGTCAAAATCAGCATCAAGAATATTCTTATCAGGATCTGTTTTCAAAAGAGTTGACAGTTCAAAATTATCTATTGAATTTACGCAGATGATTCCGCCGTCACATATTACCAGCAGATTCCGGCTGTCCTGACTGAATTTTATAGAAATGACATCACCGGGATAATCAGCGCAAACATTAAGAACCGAACATGAATCCGTATCCCAGAAAGCAACCTGGTTTTCCCATGCTGCCGCAAAAAAACGTCCGTCGGGACTGAACACACATGATGAAACCGGAGACTGCGTACGCAAAAGATATTCCTGCGCAAAAACGGTATACGGAACAGAGACAAATATCAAAATCATGCAGATTTTTTGCATAACTTTCACTTTAACACCCCGGCTTGTCTACCCGAGAAACAATACGTTACCGTCCCCGGCAGAAAATACAAACACAGTAAAATTGCACTCTTTTCTACAGCGCGGAGCACCAGATACTTTATGAGAAAAAACGGCATATTCTGTGTGTTAAACAGGCTGCGACACAATCTCTCCAATGCCCGTTGCTGATATATTATCAAAATGCGGGAAAACAACTTTGTTGTTTTGTATTTAATACTTAAAATCAGTCCGGACAACTTTTCCATAAAATCAACCTTGACGGATTAAAAGTATAACACACAGACTATGTGGATAACAGAGTAAACAACGCACAAAAATACCGAATATTTTTGCCTTTTACACAGAACAATACTTTTCCAGGAAACATAACGCACTATAGATTATCAGCAGAATTAAAAATAACTTCTAACAGGAAATATGATACTAGAAACAGAAATATTATCCTTGAGAGAAATGAATCAGGTAGACTCACGGATAAAACATTACCGGGGAGTAGATATGTCCCATTACCGTTACATACCCGCTGGAAATGATAGAGAACAAGAGCGAAACGGTTAGCCCGTCCTACAGGCATTTTACCCCTTTATCAGTTCCTGCAACTCGTTAAGAAACGGGCAGAGATGAAAAGCGTCACAGACGGTGTGGTGTACTTTTGTAAAATAATGTTCAAAATATTCTTTCTGGAATCTTCTTGTTTTTTGTACACATATTTAATCTCAGGAACCGCTGTCTCATCTAAAGTGCAGGAAGAAAATTCCTCCGTGGAAATAAAATCGTATTTTTCGTAAAAGTGTCTGGCAGAATAATTTTCCTTAAATACCCACAAATAAATTCCGGCACATTCCGTTTTTTTCAGCTCGGCAAGGGCAAAGCCCAGAAGAGCCTCCCCGAATCCCTGCCCTGTATATCCGGGAAGAATGTATATGGAATAGATTTCATTCCAATCCGGAAAATCGGCAGACCTGGATTTTCCGAAACTGCAAATCCCCACAGGTTTTTCGTTTCCCGGTATACAACAAAAGGCAAGAAAAGTATTCTTCCAGGCTCATCAATTTTAAAAGCTCAAAAGCCTTTGGGAATTGAGTCAAGAAAAGAATGGGAACAATTTTTTGTAAAAATGGTTCTGATATACCGTAACTCAAACACCCAATTCTTCGTGCCGGGCTCTCATTCCTTCAAGACAACGGAGAATCACGTCGTTTAATTCCATTCCCAGCATTTGGGAGCCTTCTTTTATCACGTCCCGGTTACAGCCTGCTGCAAAGGCAGGGGTTTTGAATTTTTTTGTTACGGATTTTAACTCCATGTCCATAACACTTTTTGAAGGCCGTGCCATAGCGCAGGCAAAAATAAGCCCGGTCAATTCATCCATGGTATACAAAACTTTTTCCATTCTGGTAACAGGTTCCACATCACAGCATAATTTCCAACCGTGACTTTGAATAGCGTGGATAAGTTCATCACTGATAGCCGGAAAAGTTGCCCGCTCGCTTTCAAGAATTTCCTTTACTTTTACACAATGCTGTTCAGGATATTTTTCAAAATCAAGGTCGTGGAGAAGCCCCGTAACCTGCCAAAGCTCACTGTCCTCCCCTTCCTGTTCTGCCCAGTATCCCATAACCGCAGAAACGGTAAGGCAATGACGGCGGAGAGTACTACCGGTTACATATGTATCAAGTAATTTTTGCGCTTCAGTTATAGTCATGCTCATAGTAATCCCCCTTTGGAAGAATAACACAAAAAAGAAATTCTTCAAAGACCGATTGTACGTACCATTCTGTATTGAGTTTTAACGATTTTTATCTCCCCATTCACACATTCCGTCAAGAATAGGAATTAAAGATTTTCCCCTCTCTGTTAAACTGTATTCTACCTTAGGAGGAATTTGAGGATACTCCTTGCGATTAACAAGCCGATCCGCTTCTAATTCTTTTAAAGTTAAACTGAGTGTTTTATAGGATATTCCTCCTATATACTTTTTCATTTCGTTAAAACGAACAACCCCAAACTCCATAAGAGTATAAAGAATCGTCATCTTATACTTTCCATTGATCAGGGAAAGAGTATAACTGAAACCGGTTGACCCAAGACATTCATCGGAAATACATCGATTATTTATCATATATTTTTTCTCCTATATTTCATGCCTACACTTTCTTAAAGGTAAGTATCGCACTTTAATGTGCGTACTTGTCTTTTGGAATATGCAATAGTATCATGATAGTAAGAGCGTATTAAGTCAACAGACCAACACTGTTGTGCCAATTCGCTGAAAATTATTTCAAAAGGAGTTACATTATGACAAAAGATTTAGGAGTTCAACCTTACTTATTTCCGATGCCCACCTATATGATTGGAACCTACAACGAAGACGATTCTGTAGATGTAATGATGATGGCTTGGGGAGGAATTTGTGCAGAGGATATGGTGGCATTAAACTTGGAAGCCAACCACAAAACTGTAGCAAACTTAAAAAATAGAAAGGCATTTACCTTAGCAGTACCGGGAACAGACACCCTAAAAGAATCTGATTTTTTCGGTATAGCCAGCTCTAATAAAATGACAGATAAATTTGAGCGTACCGGTCTCCACGCAGTGAAAAGCCAACGAGTTGATGCTCCTGTAATCTGCGAGTATCCTCTCACATTGGAATGCACAGTACTTGAAATGCAGGATCAACCCTATGGTCTTCGGGTTTTGGGAAAAATTATTAACGTACTTGCTGACGATGCAGTTCTTGATCAGGCAGGTAAAATAGATGCCGGAAAATTAAAAGCCTTTGTATTTGATCAAATGCAACACGGATACTACTCTATCGGAGAAAAAATAGGTAAAGCATGGCACAGCGGTGCAGATTTAATGAAAGGGTAGCTTTCCATAAAGATTCCGTAAAATGAAACTATAAAAACTGCCGTAAAACTATTTTAGATTTCAATTGTAAAAGAACTTTTTCGGCAGTTTTGCAGAAAAGGTATGTACTGCTGTCAATTAAATTGTTTTTAATCGGATAAGGATTTTCCTTAATACCTGTATCCCCAAAAACTTTCGCAATTACATCCAACTACAAACACCTATGCTTTTATTCTTTTCTCTAACAAACTTTCTTCCACAAAGCTAAAAAAAATATTAACGGAAGAAAAAAATTAAAGATCTGCTATCAATGTGTGATAGTTTCCGATGTTCCGTGATATACTGTTTGTATGAGTAAAAAACTTTCAGACGAAGAAAAACATAAAAATACACTGCAAAGAGAAACGCCTAAAAAAATTGAACTGGATCACAACTGCTGTCAGATTCTCGCCATTTTACGGGAAATTCCCCGGGACTCCGGCATAAAATGCAATGCGGAATATTTAAAAGAACGAATGGGTGTTGCCAAAATTACCGTGTACAGAGCCACATCTATTTTGACCGATTTAGGAATCATCGAATTTAAACACGGTAGCTATGTCAGAATCGACGATGGAAAAGAATATTTTGATTCCGACACAAAAAAGAATATCGCTCTTGTTGCCGGTGTGAAAGGTTTAATGCAACAATACAAAGATACTCCCGTATTTAACAATCTTGTGGAACTACTCTATAAATTGGAGCCGAATCTTGCCAAGGATGACGAAATATTTTCCTCTGCCCGCATAACGGTACCACCTCAAATCGAGTATAACGTAAATCCCCATAACTGGAATAAAGTCTACGAAGCTCTGAAAAGAAACGTAAAAATTAAATTTCGCTATAAAAAACCATACACAAACCAACTTGCCCAAAGAACAGTGTGTCCCTATCAGCTTCTTTTGGACGACGGTTCCGTGTATCTGTTTGCTCACAGCGATTACGCAGAAATGGAACTGCTCTACGACCTTAATTTTATGGCGGATATCATCATTACCAACGAGGAATTTACATTACCCAAAGATTTTGACTTTAAATTCCGGTGCGGTGGCGGAAGGCTGGGAGCCTATAAAGGTTTAAACGTAGAAAAATATGTCATACGTTTTACCGGGTATGCCAAAGAATGGATAAAACATCACAAATGGGCAGATGATCAAGAAATCACCGAAGACGAAAGTTCTACCACTATCACATTTTCTTCTACTCAGGACGATAAAGTCTTCCAACTGATTTTAAGCTGGGGCGTACAGGCAGAACCCTTGGCTCCCCAAAAGCTTGTTGACCGTTGGAAGACAGAAATCACCGCACTGTACCATAAGATACAGAAGTAAAAGTTGCCCTTGTGCTTAATCCATGACCCAGCCGGCTTCTACCATTTCCATTACAGAACCAAAGGTTGCAAGAATTTCATCGCTGGCTTTAGGCATCAATCCGCTACCGGGAACAATACCCTTGATCACAACATTTCCGTTAATTTCAAAAAATATCCCGTAGTTGTGGTCTTCATCCTTCATAATGGCACCGGGAAAGACTTCCATCCTTGTTGTTTCCTGTAATTCTTCGCTCCATTTACTCATACTACACCTCCATTGTATGTCTGCGTTTAAAAGCCCTAATTTCTGCTTTTACGCCAAAAGCAAGTTTATATGTATGCAATTTGCTAAAAGGAATAAATCGTAACTCAGAAAACTCTCTGATTGTGGCGTTTGCAAGAAAATCCGTTGATTGTACTTCCTGCAAAAATGTTACCCATGTAAAAAACGGTAAACGAAATCGATAAATATCAGGATCTGAAGCGGGACAAACAGTTTTCAGCGAGATTCCCGTTTCTTCCCAAAACTCCCTCTGTGCTGTAGCACATATAGAAGCATCCTGCGGTTCATAGCCTCCGCCGGGAATAGACCACTTTCCTTTACCGGGCTCGATAGTACGTTTTCCCAATAAAATCGAATATTCACCGGTATGTTTATCTTTATAAAAAAGTGCAACACCGCCACCTTTGTAGGGTAACTTCATAGATTCATCTCCTTTGTAAAATAACTATACCAAACAAACACTATCATTCCATGAGAGAGAAACACAGAAATATGTTATTTTTTGATATATTTTTGGAAAAAAATTATTGTGTAGCTCCCAAACCCAATGTGTTAAAAACTCCTCCGAACTTATACTTTGTGTAATGATAATCACAGCATTACCGGCAATAATTCGGATTATTTTTTTCAAATATGTCGAGTACCTCTGGTAGAATTATGATATTATTGCAAAGAGGCAAACAATGCTTAAAAAGCTAAACGATGCAATGGATTATATTGAACAACATTTACAAGAAGATTTTTTGATTAAAGATGTATCCGAACATGTTAACGTATCTGATTACTATTTAAGAAAACTATTTTGGGCTCTGACAAATATGACGTTAAGTGACTATATAAAACACAGAAGACTGTCCGAGGCGAATAAAGAACTTCTACAACATGTTTCAGTAACAGACGTTGCATATAAATATGGGTACCAATCTATCGATGGTTTTACCCGAGCTTTTAAGAAGTGGTCCGGCATTTTACCGTCACAAGTTGCCGATCTTAGACAAGGTAAGAATTTTCAAAAATTTAAATTTGTAATAACAGTTAAAGGAGGAGTTACTATGGACTACAAAATTGTAGAAAAACCTGCATTTAACATTGCAGGCGTGAGTAAACGTGTACCCCTTCAATTTCAAGGGGTTAATACTGAAATTGTTAAACTGGCTCAAAGTATAACAGATGAACAACAAAAAGAAATGCATCGCATACAAAATGTGGAACCGTATCATGTTGTCAATGTATCTTATGAGTCTGACACAAATTTTCTTGAAGAATCAGGAGAACTGACACATATAATCGGTGTTTTGACCACCCATGAGGATATCGGCTGTCAGCTTGCATGTCTACACATCAAACCATACACATGGGCAGTTTTTCCTAACCAGGGAATATTTCCTTTTACTTTACAAGATACAATGGCACGAATTTATTCCGAATGGTTTCCCTCATCAGATTATGAATTGGCAGAATCCTTTTCTTTCTCTTTTACCCTCATGGATGAATCAAAAGAGAATTATGCTTACAGTGAAATTTGGATCCCGGTTATCAAAAAAAATGGAGCCCAAATCTGACAGAAAGAGATTCACAGAACTTTATAGACAAAAGTACCTAGTGTGTGCGAAGTCTGCCAATTTATCATAAAGTATCACAGAAAAACACTTATCTATGGGTATGATTTCCAAACGAGGATGCGCCGTAGCAGGTAAATCCTACCTGCTTACTTCTTTATTCTGCCGCCGTCGGCGTAATATTTATATTTTCCCGATAGCCACCCTTGTCTAGGAAGCAGCCCGCTCCCATGTAAGAACCAGTTTCAGATTTTGATCCGAGCTGCCGTCGGAATTCTGACTGCCGCAGCACACTTCGGTGGGGTTGACGGCCGACAAATCCAAAACGGAAAGACGGTTGGCATGGCAGCTCAATTTTTTCAGTTTCGAAACGGAGGAAACATCCAACTCCGACAGATTGTTACACGTACAATTCAATTCTTCCAATGCCCGATTCTCGGTCAGATTGAGTGAAGAAAGATTTTCGTTGCTGTTGCAGTCCAAAATTTTCAAAGCGAGATTACCGGAAAGATCCAGGGATGTCAGCATATTGATATCGCAATGCAGTTCCCTCAGATTCCTGTTGTCGGTCAGGTTTAAAGATTTTAATTTGTTGTAATTGCAATCCAATTTTTCCAATGAAGCAGCAGACGACACATCTAGCGAGGACAGGTGATTTGTATGGCATATCAGTTCTTTCAGTTCCGCTTTTTCTCCTTATAAACTGAGCAATTATATCTTTTAACACCTAATCACTTAATCACCTTCAATGTAACACCGAAATTATCAGACTGAACGGGTGCGTCCTTCCATTTGCTGTTCCACATTGCTTCCTGTGACTCTGTCAGTTTCAGTGTTAGTTCGTAAATTTGAGCACCGCATTTCAGATTTGTAAAGTCATTCATCTCCGTCAGTCCTGTGATGGCGGTGATATCCAACTCTGCCAAATTGTTGTGGGAGCAGTTCAACCATGTCAGTTTTGTATTTGCCGATACATCCACTTCTCCCAGATTGTTGTAAGAACAATCCAGACTTGTCAGTTCTGTGTTTGCCGATATATTCAACTCTGTCAGATTGTTGTTGTCACAGACAAGTCTTGTCAGTTTTGTGTTAGCCGATATATTCAGTTCTCTCAGATTGCTGTAGGCACAGTCTAGCAATTTCAGTTTTGTATTTGCCGATACATCCACCTCTCCCAGATTGTTGGAAGAACAATCCAGACTTGTCATTTCTGTGTTTGCCGATACATCCAGTTCTCCTAGGTTGTTAGAAGAACAATCCAGGCTTGTCAGTTCCGTGTTTGCCGATACATCCAGTGTGGTCAAGGCGTTTTCAGAACAGCCCAACTCTATCAGTTTTGTATTAGCCGATACATCCACTTCTCCCAGATTGTTGGAAGAACAGTACAGAGTTGTCAGTTCTGTATTAGCCAATACATCCACTGTGTCAAAATTGCAGGAAACGCAGTACAGTCTCTCCAGTTTTGTGTTGGCTGATACATCTAGCTCAGCCAGATTGTTCCAGGAACAGCTCAGAGTCAACAGTTCTGTGTTGGCTGAAACATCCAGCACTGTCAGATTATTGCTATCGCAGACCAGGTTTCCAAGTAGTTTGTTGACTGATACATCCAGTTCGGTCAAAGCGTTACCAGAACAGGATAGGCTTGTTAATTCTGTGTTAGCTGATACATCCAACTCGGTCAGATTATTCCATGAACAATTCAAACTCTCCATAGCCGTATTTAACGATACATCTATTGCGGTTAACTTATTTACCCCACAATTCACACTTTTCATAACCTTGTTGGCTGATATATCCAATTCTGTCAGCCTATTATTCGAACAATTCAAACTCTCCATAGCCGTATTTAACAACACATCTATTACAGTTAACTCATTGTAACTGCAGTCCAGAATTTTCATGCCCCTGTTAGCTGATACATCCAATTCTGTCAGCCTATTATTCGAACAATTCAGGCTCTCCATAGCCGTGTTTAACGACACATCTATTACAGTTAACTCATTGTAACTGCAATCCAGGATTTTCATGTCCCTGTTGGCTGATATATCCAATTCTGTCAGCCTATTATCCGAACAATTCAGTCTCTCCAAAATAGTATTAGCTGATATATCAAGTTCGGTTAAATCATTTTCAGAGCAAGACATATCCTTCAATTCTCTGTTATTCAGCACATTCAGTTCAGGCAACTTGTTTTTTGAACAGTTCAGCTTTGTCAGTACAGTATTGGCTGATACATTCAACTCGGTCACTTCATTCCCTGAACAGTCCAATTCAGTCAGTTCCGTACAACCCGACACATCCAGCTCGGTCAGCCCATTCTCCGAACAGTCCAATTTAGTCAGAGCTGTGCAGTCTGATACATCCAGCACAGTCAGAGCATTGGAACTGCAGTCAAATTCAGCTAGTTCCGTACAACCCGACACATCCAGCTCGGTCAAAGTGTTGTCGGGACAGAAAAATTCCGTCAAGGCTGTGCAACCTACCACATTCAGTTCGGTCAGCCCATTTCCTGAACACTCTAATTTCACCAGTGCAGTACAACCTGACACATACAGCATAGTCAGTGCATTAGAACTACAGTCTAGTTCAGTCAGATTGTTGATGCTACAGTTCAATTCTGACAGCTTTGTGTTAGCCGAAATATCCAATTCAGCCAAATTGTTGCTGTAGCAGTCCAATTTCATTAGTTCCATACAGTTCGATACATCCAATTCTGTCAAGGCGTTATCAGAACACTTCAATTCTGTTAAAGCTCTACAGCCCGATACATCTAATGCAGTTAGTTTGTTCCATGGACATTTCAGACTTGTCAGATCTGTGTTGGATGACACATTCAACGAGATTAAATCGTTATCGGAACAATCCAATACCTTTAATGCCTTGCAACCCGATACGTCTAATGTAGTCAGAGAATTAACGGCACAATCTAAATATTCCAGTCCGCTAAAATATTCAATACCGGATAGGTCTGACAACGAGCGTTTACTGATATTCAACTGTGTCACTGCCCGGATAGAGG
>JAHLFV010000012.1 GCA_018883625.1 Candidatus Treponema excrementipullorum | reverse complement strand
GAGTAAATATTCAAACCCAAATCCTGTAACTTATTTCTGTCGATTTTTATTTCAACCTGAGGCAAACCTTCTTCGTAACTGCTGGTAATTTCTGTAAGTACACCTTCGGTATTTTTTTCCAAAGCGGCAATAATATCGTTCACAGCCTGAACCAACTGTTCCATACTGTTACTGTTTACGGCAACGTCTACGTCGCTACCGGTCATCATTGCTACGGAACTGCCACCTATAGAAAACTCTGCACCGGGGAACAGTGAAAATTTGGAGCGAATCTTTGCAGTGGCTTCTTCTACGGAATCCCACCCTTCCTGTCTTTCAGCAGAGGGATACAGGGTAATGTTCAAAGAAGCCGTATTAGTATTGCTGCCACCTCCCATCAGTCCACCACCACCAACGGAAGAAGTTACCTCTTTTATACCGATTACATCTTGGGTTATCATATTCTCCAAGTTACGGATAACTTCGTCGGTAGCCTCTAGACGTGTTCCTTTAGGCATGGTTAAACTGACACTGATATTGTTTGACTCCTGTTCCGGCATGTAAATAAATCCGATAACGGGAATAAGCATAAAACTGCCAATCAACAACAGAAAAATAAAGACAATAAACAGTGTTTTATGGTGTAATACCCAGCGAACCTTTTTTGAATATGCCACATCAACGGAAGCAAAAAACTTATCTATTTTTCCGTCAATTTTACCCCAAAGACCTTTTCGCTCTCTTGTTGCAAGATTTTCCAATTTAAGGTATTTGGAAGCCAAAACAGGAACAAGAATTATAGCAACTGCCAAACTGCACAACAGGGAAAATACAACCGTAAAAGTTAAACCGGAAAAAATCTGTCCCAGCATTCCCAACTCATTGCTGTACATAACTAAAGGCAAGAAAACACAAATGGTCGTTAATGTACTGGCGGTAATAGCCATAATCATTTCTTGAGAACCCAGAATTGCCGCTGCTTTTGCTTTTGCACCCTTTGCACGGTAACTGTAAATATTTTCCAAGATAACAATAGAGTTATCCACAAGCATACCTACACCCAAGGAAAGACCTGCCAATGTCATCATGTTCAAAGAAAAACCGGAAAATTTCATAACTCCCAAGGTTATAACAAGAGAGACAGGAATCGTAATACTGATAATGATGGTACTCTTTATACTCCGTAAAAAGACCAACAAAACCAAAACAGCTAACAAAGCACCCTGCACTACAGAATTGATAATATTATTTATAGACAATTCAATAATGTCGGTGGTATTCATACTTTCTGTCAGTACAACATCTGCCGGTAACAAAGGCTGAATAGTTTCCACCTGTTTTCTTACTGCATGAGCTGTCTGTACGGAGTTTTTACCGCTCTGTTTTTGAATATTCAAAATAACACAGGGAACACCGTTTACATAGGCATAACTGGAAACAGGTTTATACCCCTCATACACGTCGGCAATGTCCCGCAGTAAAACTTTTTGTACGGTAGGAGCAGCGGTAGCGGCACCATAGCCTGCAGCAGCATCCGTTTTGTAGGCTATTACCGTATTACGGATATCTTCCAGTGAACTGTATTCTCCGGAAGTAGATATAGTATAAGTTGTGTCGCCTTCGGAAATAGACCCACCGGAACCTTGCACATTTTGAGCACCGATCATTTGGGCAATCTGAGTTATAGTCAAAGAATAAGCTTCCAAACGATCCCGGGGAATATCCACAACTATGGCTTTTTCCCGGCCGCCGCTTATTTGTACAGAGGCAACACCGTCAATTTGTTCCAGTCGGGGCTGAACAATATCTTCGGCATATAATCGCAACTCTTCTGCCGTTCTGTTACCACTTAGAACAAAGTTCATAATAGGCAACATGGAGGGGTCCATTTTGATAATCAACGGAGAACCGGCTTCTTCCGGCATAAAGTTTTTTACCAAATCCAGTTGGTCACGAATTTCGTTGGTAGCTTCATCAAGGTTAGTGCCGTAGTTTAATTCCAACAAAATCATGGAAGAACCGGTAGAAGAGGTAGAGGTCATGGTTTTTAAACCGGTAATACTGGACAGTACACTTTCCAATGTTCTTGTTACGGAACGTTCAACTTCTTCCGGTCCCGCATTGGTATACGAACAGGAAACGGCAATCATGGGAAGCTCCATATCCGGTAACAGGTCTACCGGCAGCTGGGCTGTAGAATAAATACCCAAGGCTGCCAAAATAACAAAGATAATAAGAACCGTTGTAGGTTTTGAAACAGCAAGCTTTGATAAGCTCATTATTCATCACCTCCGAGACGGTTGACTACATTTACTTTCCGTCCGGCATCTAACAGAGTTTGACCGGAAATTACAACTTCTGCTCCCACCGTTAAACCGGAAGTAATTTCAACCTTGTCATCTACCGTAATACCCACGGTTACGGGAACCGCATTAACGGTAGAAGTGGCAGAATCTACCACAAAAACAGTATCTGCATCGTTTCTTGTTACTACGGCAGTACGGGGAATAACAATTGCCTGCTCTTTTGTTTGAGTAATAAGTTTTACCCGTGTATACATACCGATTTTTACCCTGTCATCCGGTGGATCAACTTTCAGTTTTACGCTCATGGAGCGAGAAGTTGTATCCAGTACGGGACTGACAGAAGTGACCTTTGCCGTAAACTCTTCTCCCGGATAGGCATCAAAAGTAAGGATTGCCTTTTGTCCCAACTGAATACGGGACACAAAGCGTTCCGCTACACTGATATTGATTTCCAAGTCCTTTGTACTGCTTATTTTTCCCACAGACATGGAAGGCGCTACCATAGTTCCCGATGAAAGGGGAAAACTGGTGATAGTACCGGAAACGGGAGTCCGAACAGGACTGGTAACATAGGTCATACCCGGTTTTGACGGATCAACTTCCGCAATAATTTCGCCGGCTTTAACCACGTCGCCTACGGCAACACGAATACCTACCAATTTTCCAGAAGTATCCGGCATAATATCTACATTGGACACAGCGGACACATCACCGCCGAATTCCAAATATTCATCCAAGTTTTCTTCGGAAGTTACATACGTGTTTACCGCATACACAGCCTCTTCCACAGGAGTTGCTACCTGCTTTTCGCTTTTACCGGCACATCCCATTAAAACCACACCACACACAATTCCCGCAACCACGGGGCTTATTCCTTTTACCGTCATATTTGCTTTACTCCCGACACGCTTATTAGTTTATCAAATCAATATTAAGACTGTATTCAAGATCCAACAGCCCCGTTAAATATTCATATTTACTGTTAATCAATCCCAGTTTTGCCTGATTCAGTTGGGACTCGGCATCTTTTACATCAAGCAATTCCCGGGTTCCGTTTTGATATGAAGTTACATTCATGTCGTAGGATTTTTGAGCCAAGGTAATATTACCGGATGCAGCCTCAATATTTGCCCATGCCTGATTCAGATTATCAATCTGGGTTCGAATATTTAATGCAGTATTTTCTTTGAGAGTTTCCAAAGAAAGTTCCATCTTTCTGATATTGTCTTTTGTATCTTTTGCCTTTTGCTGATTGGCAGAAAAGGGCAACATATTAGTCAGATTCCATACCAAAGTGGCAGAAAAACTACCTCCGTCGGTATAGTTGTCAATCCAATTTTCCTGAATATCGGAAACTACCGGCTGAAAACCCCAAGACAGACTTAAAGAAGGAATATATGTCTGCAAATTCTGCATAGAATAGGTCAATTTCAGGATTTCCAAGTTTTTGTTTAACAGAAGAATATCAGGATTATTTTCCATGGATATATCCACTAAGTCCTGAGCCACAAGCTCAATGCGAGGCGGCTCTATAGCTCCCTCCAGTTCGATTTTGGTACCGGCAGGCAACCCAATTAAAAAGCCAAACATATCAAGCTGTTGTTTTAACAGCTGTTCCTGCTTCATAACGGAAGGCTTCATATTTTGATAGGATACCTGAGCTTGAATATATGATAACTCAGGAATTAAACCGTTAAGATAGTTGATTCGTGCCTGCTCCATTCTGAGTCGGGCATTTTCCAAAGAATCCTGCTGTATTTTTAAGCTTTCTTCCTGCAACAACAAACCATAAAACAGTTTTTCTATCTGTAATTCCGTTTGTCGCAATGTCTGATCCCAAGAAATCAATCCGGCTTCATAATCCCTTTTTGCAAGTCGAATAGATTCAATCATGGCAGCAGAAAAATTCCAAGAAACACTGACACTGCCCACTGCAGTCCAATGGTCTGCTTCCGTAGGGTCAGGCTGGGGAGGCATAGGATAGCCGGGAATAGAAATAGACATCTGGGTAACTTCGTTTTTTCTGCTCATGGTTCCCGTAACCTGCACTGAAGGCATAAACTGGTTCCAGCTATAAGAAGATGCCCGCTTTTTTATTTCCAAATCTATAGCTGAACTTTGCAATGTTTTGCTGTTTTCCCGGGCATAGTCTACGGCTTGCTCTATAGTCAGCCGTACTACCGGTTCCTCCGCTGTCATTCCAGAATTTTCTGTTACTGTCGATTCACTCTGTGCATATACAACAGACACAGAAAAAAGTGCAAGAGAAACAAGGATACCCACATAATTTTTTTTCATCTTTATCAATTACCCCAAAAATTAAAATCCTGCCAATATAATACTTTTATAATATATTCTTTAAAACAACTTTTCGGCAATAACGTTGCACGATTATTTCGTTTTATTGGAGTTTTTCGCATATAATGCGTTACATTGTGGACAAAGGAGTCCTCAGAGTTGATTCCCAATAAAAAAGACAGCTTCCTCATGGAGAAACTGTCTTTAAGTTCTTGCTTTAAAAAAACAGGAAAGTTTATATTTGAACAGGAGTTGTCAGCTACATGCGAAAAAACTCATATTAAATCTTTTTACCCCAGTCTACTGAATATGCAGAAAACAGTTCATAGTCCTACAAATGAGTAAACTATCCTTGACAGTAATCCTGTTCTGTTTACAACAGAATTGCTTCTATATTTTTTAAGTTTTTTATCGGGTACGTTGTACAATTCAATTTTGATGCATCACCAAGACCTGCACAATCAAACCCCCCAGCGAGAGCTGCAATAACACCAGATTTAGAATCTTCAACCACAAGACATTCCTTTGACTTTAGTTTCATTTTCTCGGAAGCCAACATAAATACTTCTGGATGTGGTTTAGAGTAATTGATATCAGATCCTTGAACAATTACATTAAACAAAATATCTATCTTTAATTTTTGTAAGATATATAGGGCATTCTTACTGGACGATGCAACAGCTAACATATACTTTTTTTTCAAAGTAATTAACATATTCTTCGTTTCCGTATCGATATCTGACTCTGACATCTTCGACAACATGTCTCGATATATATTATTTTTTTCTTCTGTCAATGAGTTTTTCTCCCTTTCAGTCAATTTTAAGCTAGAACCAGACAAAATGATATCAAGACTTTCTGCCCGAGAAATTCCCCTTAACAAATTATTTTTTTTTCATCAAACGGAATTTGCAATTTTTCTGCTATAGCCTTCCAAGCTTTGTAATGATACATATCTGTGTGACAAATTACCCCATCAAGATCAAAGATAATTCCTTTATATTTTTTTTCCATAATAAATACCTCATAATAATTCTACTAAGATAAACAAGACAATATGTCTTTATTCTCTTTCATTATTTGAATAAAATACCAGTTTTTTTCTAGGTTCCAACCAGTATTCTTGTCCTCGATGACTGAAATTTAAAGACTTATTACCCTCATTTTTGACAGTTATATTCTTCCCATTAATTGAAATTTCAGTACGTATACCTCTCCAATATATGGAAAATTTTAATGAATTCCATTCTTTCGGTAGAACGGGATTGATTCGTAATCCCTCTTCCGCAATGCGGATACCACCAAACCCCATAACAACACTTTGCCAAATTCCTCCCATACATGCACTATGAATTCCTTCATCGCTACTTAATAGATTATCTCCAAAATCTGTTAGCATACCTTCTTTAAAAAACTTATACGCCTCATCTAACAAGCCAATATCTGCAGCCAAAATTGAGTGTGAACATTTACTCAATGAAGAATCATGAAGAGTTTTTGCCTCATAATAGTAATAATTTTTTTTCTTACACTCTTCCGGAAAAACATTCTCTAAAAGCAACATCAGAAGCAAAGTATCTGCTTGTTTTGATACTTTTATTTGAGACAACATTTTCATGTTATAATCGTTATAGATATTTCCCACAGTGGAAGCATTTTTATATTTTGTTAAATCAATTTCAGAAAGGTTAAAATAACCTTCAAACTGTTCCATTAAGCCCTGTGAGTTAACTTGAGGCAAGTATAATTTTTCTTTTATTTCTCTACATTTATCGATGTTGAAATTTGTTTTTTCTACTAACTTATCCAATAGTGTACTATTATTTTGCATAAGGGTATCGTAAAATTCCTCTGCAACTGCCAAGTTATGGAACACAAGATGATTAGTAAATGCATTATCATTAACATGTTCCTTATATTCATCCGGGCCTATTACATCATTAATATGTCCAATACCTTCAGCATCTATTTCTATCCGTGACAACCAAAATTCAGCTGTTCCAAGAACAATTTCATACCCAAATTGTTCCATGAAAGATGTGTCATCTGTTGCCACATAGTATTGATAAATTGCAAAAGCAATATCAGCAGAAATATGCTGTTCTAAATGACCGGTTAAAATTTCCATAGCCTTACCAGTGACAATATCAGTCCCACCCCAATCCGGAGTTACTTCTCCATCATCAAGCCAGGCTGATTCCCACGGAAACATCGCCCCTTTATATCCATATTTTTTTGCCTTTGCATAAGCACCAGGCAAACTTTTTCCCCTATAACTAAGAATTATCCGAGCAACATCAGGTTGCGTAAATAAAAAAAAGGGCATAATAAAAATTTCTGTATCCCAAAATGAATGACCTTTATATCCCTCTCCAGACAAGCCCTTTGCTCCTATACCCATACGAGAATCTTTGATATCGGTCATAATCATCAAATGATACATAGCAAATCTCAGAAATGTTTGATCTCGATTTGACGATGCTGAAATTTCTATGTCTATTTCATTCCACACTTTTTTCCACGTCTTTTCAGATTGTCCAAAATGGAAATCAAAATTATTATTAAATATGTGTCCCCCTCTGGTTTCAGCATACGTTTTGTAGTATGTGGAAGGTCTGTTTTGTTTGCCATCAAAATAAATATCTCGGGATGTTATAACCAATGCTAATTTTTCTATAGATAATGTCTGTTTAGGAGAGAGTACATATTCTCCCTTAGCTGTTATTTTACGTCTACCTATAGTGACAGAAAAAGGCTTTTCTATTCTCCAACCATCTATGTAACTTTCCAGATTTACTTGATTAACAACAAATACATCAGAATTTGTTGTTTTTGAACACATTTGTAAAATATTTCCCGGCAATACACAGCTTTCCCCCTCTTCAAAGTGTTGGGAACCAGAATTGGTCATTTGACCATCTATCCCCGTTTTAATAAGTACTTCACAATCACAGTTAAGAGGTGTGATACTTATTTTCATTCCCACTAAATCTCTTTCTGTCATGGATACAAATCTTTCAAAGACCATTTTAAATTTATGTTGTTCAGGGGATATCCATATAAACTCGCGTTTTAATTTACCGTTGTACAAATTAAGAGATAAAGTATAATCCAAAAAATTACCCTTCAATAGAGAAAAAGAGTGACCGTTTATGTATATTTCAAAGGCCGTCATATCAGGCAAATTAGGTAATTCTGTTACTTCATTCTCTGAAAATCGATTAAACGTTCCGTTAACAAACATATTACGGACCATTCCACAGTAAGATTCTTCAGTAACAGCTCGTAGCCCAAGCCTTCCATTCCCTTGACAAAAAACCGACTCTGTTTTTGCCAAGTAATCAGGTAAAAAACTTTTTACATTTACTATCCAACCACTATTATCCCATAAAATATAGTTTTTTTGATTCATCCTTTTACTCCTGTTGAGGCAATTCCCATTTGAACATGACGAGATGTAACTGCATATAAAATAATTCCTGGCAAGACAACTACTGTCAGAGCAGCAAACAATGACGTGTAGTTGTATGAAAATTCACTTGTAAAAAAAGATAGTGCAACCGGTAAGGTTCTTGAGCTGTCAGAAGATGTCAGTAATGATGCAAAATAATACTCATTCCAATTTCCTAAAAACATTAGTATACCTGCTGTAGATAAAGAACTTTTTACGAGTGGAACATATATTAAGAAAAAAGTTTTAAGAAATCCTGCTCCCTCTATTTCAGCAGATTCCCCTAAGGATTCAGGAATACTCATAAAACCGGCTTTTAATAGAAAAAGTGACATTGCCAATCCTGCAGAAAGGTAAACAATAGTTAATCCCAAGATATTATCGTATAAACCTAAATTCATAACCAAAGAAAAAATAGGCTGAGTTCTACTATGACTGGGTACCAATAATGTCAAAGTAAATAAAATAAAAAACAATGTCTTCCCTGGAAATTCAAATCGTGCAATCACATATGCACTCATACTAAAAATCAATAAAGATATTAAACTCGAAACAGTAGCTATAAAGATGGAATTCAGAAAAAACTGAAAAAAATTATACTCCGTTAAGAGGTCAAAATAAACTGTAAAGTTAAATGACATGGGAATAGACAGTGGAGTTGACAAAATTTCTCCATTTGATTTGAATGAGGAAAGTACTATCCACAGGATTGGAAAGACAGAAATGAGTACAACAAAGAGTAAAATAGAGTACATAAAGATTTTTTTCATAAAATGCCCCCCCATCAATACAATGCTTCATTCATTTTAAATGTTTTATTAATCACTAATAAAACCACAACACCTAGTAAGAGCATTATTACTCCGACAGCATTAGCAAAACCGTATCGGTAATCCATAAGACTACTTACAAGTAATAGGGATAAACTCATCGTATCATCTCCAGGGCCGCCAGCGGTTGTAAGAGCTATTTGTTCATACATGGTAATTCTAGAAGTTATAGACAGAATTATACTTGTCCCTATTGCATTCCTACACAGTGGAAGTTGAATTTTAAAAATAAGTTGTAAACCTGTTGCACCATCTATTTTTGCCGCCTCATTAATTTCTGTAGGAATATTTACAAGTTCACTATGAACTATCAGTGTTACAATAACAGCATAGAAAAGCCAGGTAAAAGTAACAGCCCAAAAAGCATAAGGACTAGAATAAAACCAATTTACATTAAAATCAGGATTAAAAATTCTCATTATCTGATTCAAAATTCCAAATTGATTATTAAAAATGAACCGATAAATAATTGCCCATGCCGCAGCTGAAATCACATTAGGAATCATAAACACAGTTCTGGCAAAACGCCATCCGCGTGGTTTTTGATAAAAAATAAATGCAACAAGAACACCAAACCCTACGTGAAAGATAGCAGCGATGAGAGCCCATAAAACAAAGTTCCGAAGTGCCAATAAAAATGAATTTCTAGAAAATAATGAGATGTAATTTTCTATTCCCTTAAATGTAGCTGTATTATATCCATCCCACTCCATAAATGAAGTAACAATAACTTCTAAAATCGGAACCAAATAGAACAGAACAAAAATGATAACGGTAGGTAAAACAAATAGATATATCCATTTGAAATTCCTTCTGTTTCTATTCCTAAAGGACTTAACCATATTTACCTCTTTTCTGAATGACAGAGGATTTCCCCATTATAAGAAAATCCTCTGTAAATTAGTTAGTTCACTGCTTCTATTGCTTTTTGAGTAAGCCACTCACAGAATTCCTTTGGTGAATAACTTCCATCAGCTAAAGAAGGAAGTAACTTTCCAAACTCAATATTTGCAACAGAAGCAGGCATCACATCCAAAATTGCTGGTACAAATATAGTTCCTTCTGTTGTATCTTCCGCTAAATCTCCAAACACAGTTGTTTTCCAGTATTCTGTTTTAAATGTTTCAGAGTATGTTACTTTGGGAGCTGTTCCTCCTTCTGATAATAGATAAGCTTCTATTTCTTCAGGTGAGTTTATAAATTCTAAAAAAGCTGTAGCAGCACTTATTTCTTCTGCTGAGGCATCTGCGCTAATCCACCATTCACCATATGTTGCCGCATTTGCTATCCCAATATTTCCAGGATATAAAGAAGCTCGAACATCAGCTCCATTGAAACCATTACTCCAATTTTTGCTATTTCCATCACTGAAATCAACACTCATCCAAGATCCGTTAGAAATTATGGAGGCCTGTTTACTCATGAAATCATTGGCAACGACTGGATACCCACCACCAATACTATTAGGAGATGCATTGTTCATTAATAGAGTCTGAAGCTTTTCTACCGCTGAAATAAATGCAGGATGATTAAAATCAGTAATTTTCTCATTTACCCCAGATTGTAAAAATTCTACGCCACCAGCTTCATTTGCAATCAGAGCAGTTAAAAATAACGCAGTTGTCCATCCGTTTTCTGCAGTAGATAAAGCAATTTTCTGATTGCTAATATCATCTAACCACTGATCCATTGACATTGAAGATATATCACCGGAAGGTGTATACATTGTTTGATTATAGAAGAAACCAATTGGCCTGATATAAAATAATGGGAGACTAAAAATTTCACCTGTGGATTCTGTACAATATTTAATACCATCCTCAAGTAAAATATCTTTTACTTGAGGTGTTGTTTCAAGCCAGCTAGATAAATCATAAGCAAGCCCGTTGGGTATTACAACATTCTTAAACCAATCAAAATCCCCACCTTGAACTAAAACAGGTAATTTTCCTTGTTGTGCAAGTTGTTTTAATCTGTCTTTAAATGATGCTTCCGGAACACTTTCAAGAGTTATTTTATAAATGCCGGCGTACTTTTCATTAAAACGTTCAACTTGAGGTTTAAAAAACTTTGCACCAACATTTTGCCCCGTTTTATAAGACGGAATAACAAGTTCTACAATTTCTTTCGATTCCTGTTCAGACTTTTGACAGCCCACAAAAAAAATTGTTCCTAAAAGAAACAATACTACAGTAAAAACTTTCTTCATAATTTCCTCCTTTTGAAGAACTAATATACTGTAACTACATATGCATTTATGTAGCTAAAAACATAAACCAAGTTACAAAAACGTTTTTGTAACTTGGTTTTTTTAAATACTATTTTTTACACTTTCTCTTTTTACAAGATCATAAGAAATAACATCTTGTCTTTTTTTTGAGCCATGTACCATTTCATATAATAATTTACCGGCCCTTACCCCTGCATCTGTAAAATTTTGCCGAATAGTCGTCAACGGCGGGGAAACGTATCTCGCCTGAGGAATATCATCAAAACCTGTGACAGAAAAATCATTTGGAACAGAAAAACCATTTTTTTTCAAAGCTTCTAGTACCCCCATCGCCATGAAGTCACTAAAACACAAGAAAGCCGTATATTTATGAAGTTTACCAGTTGCAATTAAATTTACAATTATCTGATATGCTTTTTCTTGAGAAAAGTCTCCACAATAAATATCCTCATCAGACAAACTCGCCTCAATATAATCATATGCAGCCCGAACTCCAGCTAAACGTTCAGCATTTACCGAGGTATGTATTTTTCCGGTAATGACACAGATATCTCTATGCCCCATCTCAAACAAGTGAAAAGTCATATCACGCATAGCTGAAAAATTATCTACAGAAACACTACCAACATTGGCACTGGGAATAGAAATATCGATGGCAACACAAGGTATAGAAGCATGTTCTGTTAGTTCCAAAAAATACGGGTCATCAGTTGTGATGCCACTAAGAATTACACCAGATACAGCATGTTCCTCGCAAAACGACTTGTAAGATTGTTTTTTCTGAATCGTAGTTCCAGTCATATGCACTGCAAATTCTAGATTATTTTTTATAGCAAATTGAAATACACCTCTCATGTGTGCAACTAAAATACTTTCATTTGGATTTTCATCTAAGAATCCTGAAATCACTAGTGCATAACTATGATTTCTTTTTGATGAAAGATTTCTTGCATTTATATTTGGTACGTAATTGATGGACTTTGCAGCTTCATATATGCGCTGTCTTGTTTCCTCACATATATCACTATAATTATTGAATGCCCGCGATACAGTACCTATAGAAACACCTGCAATTTGTGCTACATCTTTAATTGAAGCCACTATTATCTCCAATTACAAAAACGTTTTTGTATATGATATAACGGAAATTCTCTGTTGTCAATGTTTTTTTTTATTTTTTCTGCAAAAAAAATACCGGCGAAAGGAATCGGCAGTTCCATACGCCGGTACACAGGATTTCAGTATACATCAGAAGTTGCGGTAAAAACCTCTGCCTCCGTACGGAGCTGTATAGTTATCGCATACGCCGTCATTGTCTTTGTCTGTAAAATAGTACCCTCTGCCGTGTCCTCTTCCGTTGGTGCCGTTTCTGCCACAGCCACCTCTCATGCCGCAGGTGTTGCCGTCCCAATTATCACATACGCCGTCCCCGTCTTCATCTACAAATCCGGTACAGGAACCATTGGGGCAGTAATCACACACACCGTCATTGTCGATAAAACCGACGGTTTTCAAACCTATGGTTTTTAAACCGGCGCCTCTTCCCTGTGCATTAAACCGAGGTGGCTCTGCGGCAAACAAAACGGCAGAAACTATCATGCTGATTACCACCACTACACCAATTCCTATTATTTTTTTCATAAAACCTCCATAGCCCAATAATCTTTTGTCTGTTTTGTCATTAAAATAACTTTATTATTGGACCTCATATATAATACGAACCAGAAGGTTATTTCCATTCAAAAAAACTTATTTTTTATACAAAAACTTTGCTCTTCCTATTCCAACAGACAGCATTTTTTTGAAACTTTGATTTTTATCAATCGTATTTTTCTTGTCTAAGTGTCATTCTATGTATATACTAGCCCTATGAGCGATATTACTCACATGCAAACGTCTTTGGAAACCGTGTTGACGAACTCAAAGTTAGCCCTGTTATTTAAACCGGGAAGAGTCAAAATCAAGAATGAAAAACTGCCTCACTCCGTAAATATCAGAACAAAACTGCATAATCCTTATACGGTAACGGCTTTTGAAATTATAGAAAAAAAATCTGGATTAAAATTCGTTATCTGTCATCAAAAAACAATGCCGAAAAAACTGCGCTTGGCTTTGTTGGAACTGGGAGGAGCCCCGGACAACGGCAATACACGGTTTGAATTCCCTTTTGAACATGCATTACAGGTGGCAGAAAGCTTTTTCAAATTCTGTATGACACCGGAAATCGTGGAGTTGTGCCAAGCTCAGGACTATAAACCCTACAAACTGCTGACGGCAGACGCAAAAAAGCCGGAAGAAGCATAAGAAGTTATGTGCCCGGCGGATTGCGTGGGGTTTTCACGGCTTCTGTAGCCTGATTGTCATCTGTCGGCTGTGCGTACAGCCGGGCTTACGGCATAAAACACAGTCATCCTTATTTTTTGTTCAAGAACCGAGCACTTAAAGACAGCTTTCCCATAAGAGGAGACTGTCTTTTTTTGAGCAGAAACAGCATTTGTATTATGAAAATTCACATATCTTCCATACTTAATCCAGAAATCCGCATCCCATAACCATTTATCTCAGATTTAACTATAGTCTTGAAGGTTTCAACTTTTTCAGAAAGCTTTGCCATATTAGCAGCATTGTGGGAAATGTTTTCTATCTATTCAAGAGTTGCCATTTCGGTTTTTCTGTCATAGAATTTATTCATTTAATTTAGTCTCCATTAATTTAATGGCCATTTATATAATACAACAAAAAAAAGATTTTATCGAGTAATACATTAGATTTTAAACTACAAGTTTTTGAACATATCGATTTTTTATAGAATAAAACACAACATATATTTACTGTGTGCGGTTTTATCACCGCACACAACTTTTATGCATGCTAGCGAGTCTTTTCTACAAAAATAACCTGGCACAAGTCGTACTTGTCTGTTTCCCAAAGTACTGCCCAAGGAACTTCTACACAGAAAGAATCTCCGTAGTCGTACACCGGCATTTTGTAGTCTACTCCGTATCGAGAATCATCCAGAGCGGCAATGTATGCTCCTTCTGCACGGGGAATTATATTCTTTCCTATCATTACACGGCACTTGGCAGAAGACAACAGAGCCTGAGCCATGCTCAATTCGTTGCTATTGGAAAAATCGTTGACGTCAAAGAGCTCCATGGCACCCGCCAAAAAAGCAACGTGATATTCTTTTCCTATTTTTTTGGGTAAAATTGCCTGTACATCTTCTTCCAATGAGTCAGGATCTAAATAGACAGATATTTCCACACCTACTTCCGTATCGGTTTCTATAGGGTTCACAGAGACAAAATCCGGAAAATCGCTGAGATCTGAATTATCCAACTCTTCAAAAAATACCTTGGGGTCTTCCCCTGCCATTTCCATCAGGGCTTTTGACAAGGACAGTTTCATATACCAGTAATATTGCCCGTCATTATAAGAAATTGCCTGAACGGAATCCAGACAGGAAGTTAAGCCCACCAAGGCAAAGACACACAAAACCACAAACCACAGTCTTTTTTTCATACAGTCCCCTTTTTTCAACGCATGTTTCTGTTTCTCCCATTATACACTCAGTACTGTAAAAAAGTACAGATCTTTTTGACAGCGATATGGGCACCACGCCCCGGTTACCATGGGCAATGTGCTCCAGTTATTATGGGCAGTGTGCCCCTATACTACGGGCAATGTATCTCCTACACTATGGGCAACATGCCCCAGTTACCATGGGCAATGTGCTCCAGTTATTATGGGCAATGTGCCCCTATACTATGGGCAGAATGTAATACATCGGCTGTTACCGATATTTTTTTTATTGTATTTGTTAAAATTACTCAAATATGAACGTTATTTTTATTGAAAAAGCGTATATTTTTCCTTTAAGCTACCGATATCTCTTCAGTAACTTAAAAACACACAAAACTCACCAGTACCGATGAGTTTTGTGTGCTAACTGCAATTTTTATTACGGATTAATCCAAGTCATCATCGAACCAATATTCATCTTCATACGTATCATCATCCGTATCTATCGGAGACATATTCAATAATGCACAAAGAGCTTCATACGCAGCCTCTTTTTTTGCAGATTTTTTTGCAGACATAATTCCACGATAAACATCATCTAACTCATTAAGCTCACAAAAACAAATCCAAACAGGATTTCCGTTGTCATCATGTTCTTCTTCAAAAGAATACTTCGGTTCTTCAATAAAATCTTTTTGATAAAGCACGTTTAATTGCATTATCGCATTATTTCTGTCAGGACTCCCAATAATTTGTTTCATTTCACTAATCTCGATTAATTCATAAACCTGTTTTGCACAGTCTATAAGAGCGGGATATTCATCAGGAATTTCCGATGAAACCTGTATATTTAATTCTCTGATAGATAACTCAAACCTTTTTTTCAGTGTAGCAAAATAAGTAATCTGTTTATTAAACTTGTACTGCACCTCCTGTTCATTACACCAGTCTTCCAGCCACTGGAGATAATTTATATCGAAACTTAATAATTTTAACATCGTTCGACAAACATTGGAAATCTCATCAAAATCCCATTCACTATCAACAGCGACAGCTCCAACGATTGCTTCAAATAAATCAGCCATTACCCCCGGAGAATTCTGTACTTTATTTTTTATGTCGCTTTTGTTCATCAATAAATAATTCTGTAACCCCGTAATTTCTATACAATGTGCTAGAGATTCTGTATCAACATTATAAGCTCTGATTTCAGTTAAATCATGTTCCGTTTTTTCAGAATATAATTGACAATCTTCCGTAATTTCAGAAAACTGATTATACATAGCTCGTGTTATATAGTAGTCAAGAGCCGCATCTCCATAAAATTCCAATTTTTCGTTATCTAAAAAACCAGAATTTTCCTTTGCATAAGAGCTTCTCACAAAAGCCTGTTGAAGAAGCCTTTCATTTTTAAAATTATATCCAATTAGTTTCTGGATATGACCACTTGGGAAATCGTTCATAAATACCTCCGCAGTATTAATATTTTTCTTGGAGGCACAGGTACACCATTCATAGAGTAAAACAAATCTATAATTGTTAATGGCATAAAAATTGAAAAAGTACAGCTACTAAAAGGATATATGGTTTTTACATTTGACTTGCATCAAATATAAAAACCATAAATTTTCTAGATGATATACTGTCACAATCTCTGTGCTTCATTTCATTTATGGCATAAACGTAAATAAATTGCAAGAGAGAAATTCTTATTGAACACAAATTTTCTAAATACCTTCTAGAGTTTTTAGACTAAACCAGTTATAGATTATTCTATTCATATTCATTATATACGTTCATATATTTTGCTTCATTATTAGCCTGATACATACTTGCAATTTTTAAAGCTTGATTCCTGTTCTCTGTACACATCAACTTAAATAATTCTGTAAAACTGTTTCCGTAATCACTGAAATATGTTTTATGCTCGGCAAAATAAATAATTATGTTACAAATATTCTCCCTGCTCGCTTTATCATTTTTATATATTTCAAGAAATTTTGGAAGTATAAAATGGTCTATTCTATAAGTTGGAATTGTACGGATAGAGAAGCTAAAAAGATCATAAATTGTTTTATCAATTTTTGAAACCATCTCTACAAATTGCATGATATTAATCACACACATCTCAAAATCATTATCTGACAAATGCTCTTTCAACTTTTCTGTTAAAGCTTGCCATATTTCTATAACTTTTGGCTGATACTTATCTTTATTTTTATTTATGTCAGTTTTTCTCACCATAAATGATCTTATAAACATTTCGAAAAACTTAGGATCATACATATTTAAGAAATAGTTTATTACAGAATTATCTCCATCTATACTTTCTTCCCCTTTCAAATACATAACACAACATAATTCTGCCATTCTTTGATAGTATTCTGAATCAGTTAATTTTAACTCTTTCAGTTTATCATACAACCCCGCTATCTTAAAAAAACGATAACTTTCTACAGAAATATTGAAACGGGTATAAAAGTAACCAGCCCAAAACGCTTTTTGTACTAACTTATTAGCAGAGTTAAAAACAGTTTTTATCTCATGTTCAGTCCATTGTCTGTCAAAATAAAAAAAATATTCAAAAGTCTCTCCGAACAATACTAAAAAAAGGAGTGATACTTTTGACTCTATTAATTCCTTAAAAACTACTCTTAATTCGGCATCATATGCTTTTTGTCTTTCCTTGCAATAGGCATACATAAAGAACAATGCATTATAACAAATTCCATTTTCCGTATTCAGTAAATTTACATTATAAGAAAAAATTGATTCATCTTTCTGATTTTCAGGATTCAAATTCTCATAAATTGCAAGAATTATTTCTTTCATCTTTAAAAAAATATTTTCTTCTATGTTGTCCATATTGTTTTGTATGTATTCTGAAACAAAAGAACACATATTTTGTAAACAAAAAGAACTGAAACACTCATCTTCAGATTCAATTTTTTTACACTCAAAAAGTTTCGGCAACATACAAGCAAAAAACTCAAGAATATCTGTTACTTCAAACACAGACTTAGTTTTCTTTTCCCGCAGAACATCATATAATCCCGCTATGACCGAATTAGCAATATGAGTTTCAACATCTACAAAATATTTCAATAATTTTTTATTGATATCCGCATATTGTATGACCCATTTTTTAATTACAGAATCAACACGATTTTTTTCAATCAAATCAGTACTTTTATTTTCCTGAATAAACTTCATTATATTTTCTATTGAAAAACTCTGTATCTCATCTTCTGTAGCAAGAGGAGGATCATATAAACCCATCTTTTCATACAAACTTTTGAATTTTTCCGGCGGTCGCGCTAAAATTTCTTCTAACTTCTCCGCCAGTTGAGTATCTTTATTTCTGAGTATATTAAGAATCTCTTTGTAGGAATACTTAGAAGAATTTTTAACCAACCATATAAGTATATTAAAAAGAGTCTTCATATAATGATCCTCGAACACTGGTAAATCATCATCACAATTTCTTATTGTATAACTATATCTTATCTCGTTCGGAATCTTAAGGATATTGTTAACAACGATTAAAACCAATTGTAAATCTAATTTTTCGTACATCTTGGCAATATAATTATCAGTTATTTCTCTAATGCGAGAAGCATAAACTTTGGAAAAAATATAAGGATACGTTTCCATATCAATTTTCACTGAAAACAGAATTTCTATCATCCGATTTATCCATTCTGTGTTTTTAAACTGTATAACTTTAGGAAATATCTGCTCAGACAATGAATAAGAAAACATTATCCTATCATTACTTTCTTGATTGTGTCAAATTTAGTTCGCAATTTTGATTCTGAAAAAAGCCACATATCCATCATGCTACGTTAAACAAAATCTCCTTTTGAACTTTTATTGAGCCGGCATTTATGTAGCAACGCTCAGTCTGCCAGTC
>JAHLFV010000158.1 GCA_018883625.1 Candidatus Treponema excrementipullorum | reverse complement strand
GGATCCAAACCAACTTCCAAAACAGTTTCCCCGGCACCACCGCTACTACCTACGGTTTTCGCACTTATTTCCTCGGTAGCAAATAAATGTCCACCGATAATTGATGCACGTTTACCTTGGAGCAAGATACGTTTTCGGGCAGTTACATTCGAGTTAACAATACCATCCTTAACTATCACGTACTCTTCTGCCGTTACTGTTGTATTTTGTATAAATTTTGCCCATACGGATTTCCCCGCCTGAATAACACCTTTATCCCGGCCCATAATACCCAAAGAAACAATTATATTTCCTTCAGCAACGAGAGAACATAAACCGACAGTTCCGTATACCTCTATGTTACCGGAAGCTTTGATATCAAAACCGTCATCTACATTGCCTTTAACGATAACGGTACCCAAGAAAGTTATATTTCCTGTCTTGATAGATACGTCTCCGTCGATTTCCATAACAGGCTCAACATTAATTTTATCTCCGATAAGCAAAACCTGTCCGTTTGTAGAAGCGATTATTGTACATCCGTCTTTATCTACCTCAACATTTTTACCCAAAGGCATATTGATGTCTTTACCATTTTTAGCTTCCAAATATCGACCAAAAATAGTCTTACCGCCCTTTCCTCTTTCGGCAGGAATTTTTTGAGCCAGAGCCTGTCCTTGCACTACATTTTGTATCAGATTAAGTTCTTTAAAGTTGACCTGCCCGGTTTCCGATTCTTGCATTTTCAACTTACTTCTGTCAGTTTCAAAATTATAAGAAATGTAGGCATCCTTACCGTCTACCGGTCGTATAGCTTCTGCTACAACACAGGGAATACCATAAATAGGCTTATCAACAAATTCGTCAATTTTTTCTTGAGAAATACCGGCTACAATGCCTTGCGTTTCCAGAGCCTTAACTATAGTAGCTGCACTTATTTCAGCTCCACCTATAGCAGGTGCCGTGGCAGTAATAGTTGCCTGCATTTCATCCATAGCAATATCTACCACAAAGCTAGCATCAGAGGCTCTCTCATGCTGAAAAATACCCACGACCTCATAACGACCATCTGTTCCGGTTTTAACTAACTGTTTTACCAATGCGTCATTTAAAGAGACAGTATCACTCCGTTGCAAATGCCCCATAACTTCTGACAGAGAAACTGGTTTTCCTTTACCTATAGGATTGATAACTTTTAGACAAATATCGGAATTAAAGTAGTGAATAAAAAATTCTCCGTCTTTACTTTCTTTTTCAACAATGGCTTCATTTTCACTGTCAGCTACCTCGGCAGATTTTGTAGCTCGGCGTTTCTTGGATGTAGCTTCTGCATTTTCATACACACGAATACGCCATGGTTGTTTGGCTATACCCCCAAAACCCGCAAAACCTTTTTCCAAAACTTCATACTCAAGATTAGACAACCTGGTTTCAAGCTGCACCGAGGCATCTGCCAAAGCTTCTTCCAAAGTATCAGCCTGAACTTCTACGCAGTGAAGAGCTTGCTCTTTCTCCAACAAAGTTTCCATATCGCTGCGAATTCTGTCTAATCTGACCATAGGACACTCCTACATAATACCTTTTCGTATATTTGTTAATTTTGCACGCAAGCGTAAATTAGCCTTAGAATGAAGCTGGGAAATACGGGACTCACTGACATTAAGCACTTGACCGATTTCCTTAAAAGTCAAATCTTCATGATAGTAAAGAACCAGCACCATCTTTTCCTTCTCGGGTAATTCTTTGATAGACTCAATAATAACCCGTCTGATCTCTTCCCGCTCCACAATTACATCTGGATTGTAACTGGCAGGAGACTCTATACTGTCTCCGATAGATACATGATCGGAATCATCTCCTGAATACCATACATCGTCCAGGGACAAAACACTGGTACCGGAAACCCGCATAACAGTTTGCTGAAATTCTTCTTCACTAATTCCCATAGATGCAGCTATCTCTGCATCCGAAGCCGGCCTACCTAAACGTGATTCTACGTCTACAATAGCATCCTCTATCTCCCGAGCCTTTTGACGGACAGACCGGGGAACCCAGTCCAAAACCCGCAACTCATCTATCATCGAACCACGAATTCGAGTAACGGCATATGTCTTAAACTTAACATTTTTTTCTGGATCATATTTATTTATGGCATCCAAAAGCCCAAACTGACCGAATCCGACTAAATCATCGAATTCTACGTTCCCCGGCATACCCGTAGCCACCTTACCCGCTACATACTTAACAAGAGGCATATACTTTCGGATAAATGCATCTCGCAACTCAGGAGAACGTGTCTTTTTAAACTCTAGCCATAACTCTTCTTCTGACTTTTCATCAAAAATTGAAACAGCCATCTTGCCCCACCCTTATGTTAGCCTTCCTTGGCCAATACTGTTCTAATAGCTTGTGCAATAGTTTCGGAATCACCAGCAATACCACCGGCCTTGTTTCCAACCTGAGGCGAAACTCCCATATCTAGGGCATAATCTGTGGCTTCTAAATCAGTATCCGATCCAACAACCAAATCTTCGATAGCAGGAAGTTCCCCTGTGTCCTTTGAAGTACTGGAAGGAATTACCGTATTATCCTGGTTCTGTGATCCCAAAGAAATCGGTTTAAATTGACTATCCTCACTTTTATCCGTATCACCAACAGAAGAAACGTTCACCTCCGGCTTTGCAGTAGATTGCTCCGAACTGTGAATCTCTTCTTTAATGGATC
>JAHLFV010000157.1 GCA_018883625.1 Candidatus Treponema excrementipullorum | reverse complement strand
GGCATGGGGCTTACCTTGCGGGACGGGAACCGGGAATATTTTTACCGCCAGCTTGACCGGCTTTTCCCCGGCATGAAAGAGCGGTACATCCGCACTTATGGGAACAGCTACCAGCTTCCCAGTCCCCGGGAAAAGGAACTTACGGAACAGTTTACCGCCTTTTGCCGGGAACATTCCATTTTGCAAACCCCGGAAGAGGTATTCGGCTACCTGAACACCTTTCCGGAGAAAAAAGCCCAGCCGGAGCTGTTTGACTATGCTGAAAACTGAACGCCTTTTGGAAACAGTGTTTTTGCTTTTGGACAAAAGAAAAGTGACAGCGGAAGCACTTGCTGCACGGTTCGGGGTTTCAAAGCGGACTGTTCTGCGGGACATGGAATCCCTTGCCCTTGCGGGGATTCCCCTTTACGGCAGGCAGGGAAAGGAGGGAGGCTTTTCCCTCATGGACACCTTTGTTCTGGACAAATCCCTATTGACGGCAGAGGAACAGAAAGAAATTCTTTCCGCCCTGGAAACGATGAAGCCCTTTACGGAAAACCACACCGAAAAACTACTGGTGAAGCTCAAGGGGATTTTTTCCTCTCCAGAAGCCCGGACGGACTGGCTGGAAGTGGATTTTTCCCGATGGGGAAAGAAAACCGGCGATACTGAAAAATTCAACCTGCTGAAAACCTGTATTTTGAAGCGGCAGCCGATTGCCTTTGTATATTCCGGCACATCGGGAAAAACGGAAAGCCGGCAGACATATCCTTTAAAACTGGTATTCAAAAAGAACACCTGGTATCTCCAAGGCTTTTGTCCTGACAAAAATGATTACAGGATTTTCAAGCTGAACCGGCTCCGGGAACTTTCTGTTTTACCCGGCAGTTTTGAGGACAAATACCGCCCTCCCCTGTTGGACAACCCTGAATATATTCTAGAAAACCCTGCAACAAATCCGCCGGATACAAGCAACCCAAATCCACCGGACACCACCATGCAGAATCCGCCGGTTCCGGTTATTTCCCTTACCCTGCAATTTTCCCCGGAAGCAGCCTACCGGGTCTATGACGAATTTGAACCGGAGGAAATAAAACGCAACGACGATGGCTCTTTTACCGTGGAAGTTTCATATCCCGAAACAGACTGGGTATACGGATACATTCTGTCTTTCGGAAGTACCGTCACCGTAATCAGTCCCCGGAAAGCGGCGGAAATAATTAAGTCCCGGTCAGAGAAAATTTTCCAAAAATATTTATAAGATGACATATAGCTGTCATGTTTATCCTGTTAAACTTTGGTCAAACAACAACAAAAATACATAAGGAGAAAACATGGCATACAAACTGAAAGAAGTAACACTGCGGACGGATAATTCCCCTGACGGAATGGAAAAAATTGCAGCCCTATGGAAAGACATAGAAACGGGAAAACTTCCCCTGCTCTTTGACAGCGAGGGAAATTTCCTGCAAGGTCTCAGTCCGGTTTCCCTCTACAGCAATTATGAAAGTGACGAAAAGGGAGAATATGATTTGTCGATAAGAACTGTGACAGCGGAGTTTTTCGCCTCACTGGAAAAAGACACCGCGGAAGGAAAATACTTCAAACTCGAAACAACGGGAGAAAGGGTACAGGACTGCACCGCCCTGGCGTGGCAACAGGTTTGGCGGCTTTCCGCAGAAGGAAAACTGAAACGGGCTTTTGCCACTGACATAGAAAGCAGCGTCCCAAAAGAATATACCAAAGACGGCAAAGCCCATTGTTACCTGTACATTTCCCTCCGGAAAGAGTAATCAGGGGGAAAAATCCATAAATCTGAAATCATAAGGGATAACCATATGGCAAGACCGAAAACCAAAGAGGAACTGATTAAAGCAGCCACGTCAAATTATGAAACATTGTGGGAAATTATTTCCGGCTTAACAGAACAGGAGATGAAAATTCCCTTTGATTTTTCTCAGGATTTGAAGAAGAAAGAAGCTCACTGGAAACGGGACAAAAATCTTCGGGATATTTTCGTTCATCTGTATAAGTGGCATCAGCTTTTATTGGATTGGGTGGAATCAAACCAACAGGGGAAATCTACAACCTTTATTCCTCAACCTTATAGTTGGAAAACTTACGGAAGCATGAATATTGAATTTTGGAAAAAGGGACAAACAATTCCGTTGGAAACAGCAAAAGAAACTTTTGTAAAAACACATCAGAATGTAATAAGTCTTCTTGATAAATTTTCCGATGAAGAATTATTTACCAAAGGTATTTTTATATGGATAGGAGGTAGTACTTTAGGTTCTTATTTCATCAGTGTAACCGCAAGTCACTATGATTGGGCTGTCAAAAAACTGAAAGCACACAAAAAATATTTACATAATAACAAATTAAATTAATAAACAGAAAATTATGAAAAATCTGTCCCGGATTCTCTGGAGTTTCCGGCAGGGACAGGATTCCGTAAAAACTACTTTAACTGAAAGGAGACACAAACCATGCCCTTTGACTACAAAAAAGAATACAAGGAATTTTATCTTCCGCCGGAAAAGCCGGTTTTAGTAACAATTCCCTCCATGAATTACATCGCTTCAGGATTCCGGTAAAGGAAGGGTAAATGGCCCTACCACTTCCCGCTATTAAACCGACGGTTAAGTTGTAAATCTACTAAGCCTTAAATTTTTGCACAAAAAAGCGGAGTCAGAAACACTGATCCGCTTTTCAGCACTTTTGTGTTAGAATTTCAGTCCCTGAGGGGCAAAAACCTCAAAGTCTTCCCCTATAAGAGGACGACACCACCGGCAAAATTCTTCCGTTATACCGCTGTTATCTGCTGTAATATACCGGTCTTCCAAAGTGCGTTCTTTCAGCATAACCTCGTCTACCGGAATAAGGAAGGTCTCGCAACTATAAGGGGTGGAGGTCACTCTTTTGAAACCCACCATCACGGCAGTATGCCCCTGCAATGCGGCTTTTACAGCTTCAACCCCGGCTTGAATAGCTTCTGCTCTGTCCACAGAAGACTGCAAAGCCACTGAGGTCCTGCCTAAAATACCGGGTTTTTCTCCTCGGGCTTTAATACCCAACTTTTTGATGACTAAATTACTCAAATGTGCAGACACATCACCGTAATACACGGAACGTCCCACCTGAAAAATGGGAGGGACAACAGGGACTCCTTTCTCATCTTTGAGGCCTTCGCTGGCTACTACTACTACACCCCCGTATTTTTTTGACAAATCCGAAGTGTTATCCAAAAACTCTTCTTCAATAAAGGGACGTTCCGGCACGTAAATCAAATGCGGTCCGCCCTCTCCCGGTTTTCCGGCTAAGGCAGAGGCAGCTGTCAACCAACCGGCATTCCGTCCCATAGCTTCTATAACAGACACATGAATGGGTAAAGAAGCCACATCGTAGCACAATTCCCGAACAGACGCTGCCAAATATCGGGCAGCACTACCGAATCCGGGTGCGTGATCCGTAACGGTAATATCGTTATCAATGGTTTTTGGGATGCCTACAACGCAAATATCTGTATCTTGTACTTGAGCGGCAACTTTACCGCACGCATCCATAGAGCCGTTTCCGCCGTTGAACAAAAACCACTTGATATTATACTGCTTTAATGCTTCGGCAATTTCTTTATAATCTTTTTCTACCAAAGGTGTTCTGGACGTCCCGATGGCAGATCCCGGAGTATAGGGTAATCGCTCCAATACAGAATCGGGAAGATTTCCCAAATCAATAAAATCACCGGACACAATAGAACCGCTACCGCCCTTGGCTCCATATATTTTATCTACCAGTCCTGATTTTTTTGCCTCTGTAATTGCCCCGTAAAGAGAAGCATTTATAACGGCAGTAGGAGCACCACCGTGGACTATTAACATATTTCCTTTCATAATTTCTCCAAACGCTCACCCTTTTAAACTTTTTTGTAGGTCACTTTTCCTTTGCAGAAAACCATATCTATATCTTCGTCTTCCGAAAGCAATACACAACTGGCATCTTTTCCGACTTCTAAAGAACCTGTTCTGTCATAAATTCCCAACAGCTTTGCAGCATTGGCAGAAACCAAAGTATAAATTTCTTCGTCCGTCAGAGAAGTAAATTTTTTAAGGTTTGATACAGCCTTTTTCATGGTAAGAGTACTGCCGGCTCGGACACCGTTGGATTTTAATTTTGCATCACCATCTTTGACAACAACTTCATTTACGCCTAACATGTATTCCCCGTCAGGACATCCGGCAGCCATAATACTGTCTGTAATAGGGATCATTTTGTCTTTTCCCTTTACTTTTAACAGCAATCGCACAATAGGCGGATGTAAATGGAAACCATCACAAATCATTTCTGCATAAATGTCTGACTCCAACACAGCTGTCAAAATCGCCGGATCATGCATATGTAACAATTTCATGGCATTCATGGTGTGTGTAGCACTGGCTGCGCCACAAGCAATGGCGTTCATAGCTTCTTCATAACTGGCAGCACTATGGCCGATAGACACACGAACACCGTCAGCTGTCAGTTTTTTTATCAACTCGGAAGCACCTTCCAATTCCGGAGACAGAGTTATAACTTTTATCAGTCCCCGAGCTGCCTCTTGAAACTTACAAAACAATTCATAGTCGGGCTTTTGCAGAAATTGTTCCGGCATAGCACCTTTATAAGTTACAGAAAGAAAGGGACCTTCCAAATGTATACCCTCTACGGAATCACAGCCTAAATCTAGCTTTGCTTTTGCCACAGCTGCCAATTTTTCGCAAGTAGTTTCGACAGAATCAGAAAGAATTGCCGGTAAAAAGGTTGTTACACCCTGAGACGCATTAAATTCCGCTACTTTTAATACATCTTCTGGTGAAGCATGATTAAAATCAATTTGATTTGCTCCATGGGTGTGGATATCAATAAAGCCAGGAACCAACCTTCTGTTTCCTCCAGAAATAACTTCTGCGTCTCTACAGTCATCTGTTGCAGATATCTCTTTTATCTTTTCCCCTTCGATAATCATATTAGCTTTTTTAAAGCCTTGAGGCGTAAGAATCGAAACGTCTTTAATAATAATTTTATTCATGTGTTGACTCCTTTTCACAAATATTTACAAAATACTGCGACAACTTTCTCTTTCAACTATATGAAAGGGAAGGTTCACTCTCAGTGGATATTTTCTTCCGGTTTCCACTCCATCTAACAAAATTTTGACTGCCAATCTTCCCAATTCTTTTGTAGGAATGGCAATAGTCGTTAAAGCCGGTTTTACGTAATTTGCCATATCAATGTTATCAAATCCCATAATAGAAATATCTCCGGGAACACTGATATTGCAGTCCGCAAAGGCTTTCATGGCACCTAAAGCTACCGTATCGTTACCGCAAAACAAGGCTGTCGGTAGATTTTTCTCCCGTATCATTTCCATTGCAGCATCATAGGCCCCTGCCGTTGTCAGCACTGTATCTTTTATCCAAGATTCGTTAACCGACAAGCCAGCCCGTTTTAAACCTTCCATATAACCGGAATACCTGTACTCGTTTCCGATATTGTGTTCCTGCCGGGTAGGCCCTAAAAATCCGATTTTTTTATGCCCCAATGAAACAAGATACTCCATAGCAGCTAATATTCCTGCATATCCGTCACAAATTACTTCATCTATGTCATCAGAAATTCTATTTGCACCGGCATATACAAGGTTAGGTATATTGTTTCGTAATAAATTGATATTATCACTACTTGTTCGACCTAACATAATGGCGCAATCTAAGGTATCTGTTGTCAAAAACCGAGAGAAACCGGGCGCATTTATACTTGTAACAAACAGATTGTATTGAAAAGTTTCTTGGTATTTAGCCAATTGATTTTCTATGGCAGCAAGCATCGCAGAAAAAAATGGAGAAACAAAGGTTTCATGGGCAGAGGTTAAGATACATCCGATAGAATATGTTTTTGAAATACTAATCCCTGAAGAAGACAGACGAACGTTTTTTCCTTCAGAAAAAAAACCCATCCTCTGGGCAGCATCTATAACCTTTGCTGCAGTTTTATCTCCAGCTTTACGGGTAGCATCCTTATTCAATATCCGTGATACTGTAGAAATAGAAACCCCCGTTTCACTGGCGATATCTTTTAACTTTACTGCCATAAAAACCTCTTATTTGTTCTTTCCCAATATGGTATACATGTTCTTCTTGTAATCTTCCACCCCGTTTTGATCAAAAGGGTTTACATCAAGTATGATACCGGATGCATAACTGACAAAAAAGAAATAATAGAAAAAATACCCAAAAAACTCAGGCTCTATAGCTTTACCGATAAATTGAGTACAAGCTACTCCTCGGTCTTTATGGGCTTGTAGTGCCGCATTGTAGACAGAAAGATTCAGGTGGTCAAAGTTTTTTCCTGTAATGTAATCAAATCCGTCCTGCACTACAGAGGAATCCGGTATTATGCAATCCTTATTTTCAAAGAATAAGTGTAAAAAAGTTTCGGCAATCCAAAGAGGTCCTTCCTGAATGTATTGCCCCACTGCATGCAGATCATCGGAATTCATAAAACTTGTAGGGAATAAAGCCCGAGGAGTTTTTCCCTCTGATTCTGCAAACAACTGTACCCACCACCGTCCCAAATGGATTAAATCCGGCTCAAACAGTACAAGACTTTCAACTTTAAATCCCTTGTCAAACAAAAGACTTCTGGAAATTGCATACCGTACCGCAGAATTATCTTCAATTTCCGTAGTTTTTACATAGTGTTCCGCAGCCTTTGCCCCTTCCATAACTCGCCGAATATTGACACCAGCAACAGCCATGGGGAAAAGCCCCACCGCAGTCAAAACAGAAAACCTTCCTCCAATATTTTCCGGAAACTCCAAAAATGTGTATCCGTGTTTTTGTGCTAACTCATATAACTGTCCCGGACCGTAACTTCCCGTTACAATAACCCGTTGATTATACTTGTCTCCGTATTTTTCCTGTATGGCAGTCCGTAACATACGAAAAGTTATACCCGGCTCCAAAGTATTAAAATCCTTTGCAATAATATCTAAAACTACTTCTTCATTTTCGATAATATGCAAGATATCTTTCAGTTTTGCGGCACTAAGGGTATCCCCCGCATATACAACCTTTGTAGGAGAGGAAATTTTTCTGTGTAAAGCTTGCAATACAGCCATGGACCCACGATTTGAACCGCCTATTCCCACAACGATCATAGTGGTAGCTATTTTATGAACTTCCTCTGCAAGAGAAATAAAAGGTGCTACATAACCATCAATATCTTTTGGAATATTAAACCACCCTAAACAAGCAGGGGCACCTATAAGACCTTGTTGGACTTTTTTAAGTTTTTCTTTATGTATTGCAATGTGCTCCGCAATATCTTTTGGAGAGACAATATTTTCTAAAGTATGTTCATCTAACTTTAGCATGACAAAGCCCTTCAAAAAAAGCGCATGAGAAATCCCATGCGCCCTTTTATTCAAACAGTTTTGTTACAGTCCTTTAATAGCATTAACCATCAAATCATCGTTAAATGATTCTTCGAAGGATTTTACGGGATTTCCTTCAGGAACATTTCCTACTTTTGAGTCGTAAAGAGCTCTCATGTACTGATATCCCTGAGCATCCGGTGATGCAAACCATTCTTCATACTGAGCCTGTGAAGGAGCTACCAAGTTTGTAGGATCAAAAGTTCCTTCAGGTTTCTGTGCAACTTTTTCACCGATTCTCATGGCTTCGTCTAAGTTGCCGGATCTCCAAATAGCAGCTTCATACAGAGCATTGATAAAATTCTGTGCAACTTCGGGATTTTCGTTTATCCATGCATCGCTGGCAACCCATGTTGAAGGGAAAGATTTGCTGGGTGGGAAATTATCAACAGTGGTAGCAATTTTTACGGCATCTTTGTTTGTCTTGAGGATAGTGACAGTTGCAGGGGAATATGCGGCAACAATATCCATCTGTCCGGTGGCCATACCGGCAGGAATATTTGTGTTTGAAGTGTTGATAACAGTTACTTTGTTGGCAGGATTTGAGTTAGGAGCTTTATATCCGGCCAAGTAAGAAGAAGTTTCAGATGCAATCCAAACTTTATCAGCATCGGCTTTTCCTTCATTGATAAGGTCTACAAGATTCATAAACCAAGAACCGGCTGTTGTTCCGACTTCTGCATAAACAGTTTTACCTTTAATACCATCGAAAATCTCGCTATTTTCGAATTTTCCGTTATTGTTTGCATCAGTGAAAATGCCGTTCTTTGCCAGCAACATTTCTGCATTGCTCAAAACATCTAAGAAAACAAAAGAAAGGGAATCGGCACCTCCACCATCGATAGCATTCCATGCAACACCTGCCCCAATATAACCTACATCCAAAGTTCTGTTATCTGCACGCATAGCTGTCATTTCAGCAGGACCACTTTCAACAATTGTGAAAACAGGATCTATTCCGTACTTTGCAAACATACCTTTTTCTTGGGCAACAGCAGCCAAAGGAGTACCACCTTCATTGGCATGAAGACCGATTCGAACCTTTGTTAACTTAACAGGTGCAGTACCATCGGAAGAAGCCGTTTCTTCCTTTTTTGCACATCCCACAAAAACCATTGACATAGCCAACAATATAACTAATGCCACAATACCGATTTTTTTCATAAAATCCTCCTTTATGTTGTTCTAAATCATTTGTTCAAAAATATCGTAAATCGGAATTCGGAATATTGTAAAATACCGAATCCCAAAATACAAACACATAAAATTATTTGGGAATCTCCAAATACATCTTGTATACGGCATCCCAAATATAGTTTTTCAAACGGATAAATTCGGGATCCATCTTTGTGGCTTGAGTTCGCGGATACGGTAAGTTAATGTCCACAATCTCTTTTATCTGACCCGGTCGAGCACTCATAATAACAACTCGGGTAGCCAAAAGCACAGCTTCATCAACATCATGGGTGATAAAGAAAGCTGTTTTCTTTTCACTTTCCCAAGTGTGAAGAAGATCTTCCTGTAACTGAGCACGGGTTTGAGCATCCAGAGCACCAAACGGTTCGTCCATAAGCAAAACTTCCGGATTCAAAGCATATCCCCGGGCAATAGCAACACGCTGTTTCATACCACCGGAAAGAGCCTTAGGATAACTGTTTTCAAATCCTTCCAAGTTAACCATTTTTATGTAGTGACTGACTAACTCAGACTTTTCTTCGTCAGTAAACATTTTTTCCTGAAACTTCAAACCGTATTCGATATTTCTACGAACCGTCATCCAAGGGAAAAGAGCATACTGCTGAAAAATAACACCTCGATCCGGACCGGGACCAATTATTTCTTCTCCATGCATTGTTACAGAACCGCTGTCAAAGGGTTCCAAACCCGCAATGATATTTAACAAAGTAGTTTTACCGCAACCGGAAGGACCTACAACACAGATAAATTCGTTTCTCTTTATCTCTAAATCTACCCCATTAAGGGCTACTACATTGGGGCCTGCTTCTACTTTATATTCCTTACGCACACCGCTTATTTTAATTAATGTCTCAGCCATGAAAGACTCCTCACCTGAATGTTACTTCCACTTTGTTAACTTCTTTTCAATCAACAACAGAACTTTGTCTAAAACAAATCCAATAACACCAATCGTAATGATACCAAGCAAAACAATTGCAGTATCCATAAACTGTTGTGCTCCCTGTATTCGGGCTCCCAAACCGTAAATAGTTCCGGTCAATTCGGCAGCGATCAATGTAGTAAGAGATGCAGCAATTCCTTGACGAGCTCCAACCAAAATAAAGGGGAAAGATGCAGGAATCATGATATCAAAAAATAAATCTTTATCTGTTGCCCCAAAGGTATAGGCAGCCTTTACCAAAGTTTTATCAACTTCTTTAATACCCTGGTAAATCGTAACAACCATAATCAAAAATGCCGCTACAAAAATAATGGTATATTTGGGAGCTTCTCCCAATCCCAAGGCTAAAATGACCAAAGGAATAAGAGCAATGGGAGGAATCGTTCTGAAAAACTGGATCCATGGCTCAATGAGGTTTCTGACCTTCGGATACCATCCCATAAGAAAAGCTACCGGTATGGAACAAATAAAGGCTAATCCAAAACCGATAAGAACTCTCTGCAGTGATATCGAAATATCTTTGAAATAACGGCCATCAGCAGCTGCCTCCGACAACAGAGCTTTATATACCTGTTTGGGACTGGCTAAAAAAGTATTGATTGAAGGTATCAGTGTTATCAAATACCAAAGCAAAAAACCGGATACAATTGAAATCGTCATGAGTGTGTATCGTGTTTTTTTATCGCCATCACTGAAATCTTTTAACTTTCGTTTCTTTTTTGGTTTTATATCACCGGATGTAGTCATGAAAATCGCTCCTCCTGTACAAGTATAATTATTAATCGATATTGCAAATTTGTAAAGAAAAAAATTGAAAATTTTGTAAAATTTTTGCACTTTTTTCTTTACAAGAGGGATAAGAGCGGATAAACTATGAAAACAGTAAAATACACACACAATTTTTTGCATAAACACATGCAAAATTTGCAAAGAGGCCGTATGAAATACATTTTTCTGAATCTTAAACGTTTTGATGTCACCAAAGAAAACGGAGGCGTCAACTCTTTATCAGTTCCCGAAAACTGGGGAGCTTACATTGCGACAGAACTACAATCTTACATTTCAAAAAGACGTGATTTACAGGAAAACTACGAGTTTTCTGTTTTTTTTCCGGAAGCACACATTATTTCCGCAGCAAAAGCTCTGTCTTCTCAAAAAAATCAAGAGAACAAAGGCCTTCAACTGGGATGCCAAAGTGTATATCATCAAGATGTAGCTACAGGCGGTAATTTCGGAGCCTTTACCACTTTGAGAACTGCAAAATCCATGAAACAGCTAGGATGTACATGGACGATAATCGGTCACAGTGAAGAAAGAAAAGCCCTACGAGAAATTATGAACCTAGCCGGAGCAACACCGGAAAACATAACAAAGGCAATTCACACTATCTTAAACAAAGAGATACAACAGGCCCAAAATGCCGGTTTAAAAGTTTTATATTGTATCGGAGAATCTCAAGAAGAAGTACCTTACCGTTTGGATGTTTTAAAAAATCAAATCGAAGCAGGCCTTGAACAGATTGATGCATCCTCTGTTGTTTTGGGCTATGAGCCTTTATGGGCCATCGGTCCGGGAAAAATTCCTCCCACTGCAGAAGAAATAGCGTCCATTGTAAAAGGAATAAAAACTTTTTGTCCCTGTCCTGTTGTATACGGAGGTGGCTTAAAAAAAGACAACGCAGAGAGCATTGGAGCTATTACTGAATTGGACGGAGGTCTTATTGCTTTAACAAGATTTAGCGGCGATATAGGCTTCTATCCGGAAGAATATGCGGAAATTGTCGAAAAATACGTTACCGGTCTTTGAGAAATATTCTCAACCTTCGGGTTTATGTATCCGCCCCCTACCGATACATAAAGCTTTTAATACACTAATTTGTACACATACCGTTTTCCATAAACGGTGAGATATAGGAGAAAAAAATGAATCAAAGAACACTGACTGTTTTAACTTTAAAAATGCAATTGCTTGCCACATTATTAGCCGTTGTTGCTTCCGTTGCATTGCCACAGGTCTTTCACTTTATTGGTGCTGTATCCGGCTCAGGTACAGTTCCCGGCGTGGTATTTTTGCCCATGCATTTACCGGTTATTCTTGTAGGTCTTTTTGCCGGGACTTTAGCCGGTGGTTTAACAGGATTATTGGCTCCCATAGTAAGTTTTCTTTTGACAGGCATGCCTGGCCCCGTAATGATGGTTTTAATGTCTGCAGAACTTGCAGGTTACGGCATTTTTGCAGGTCTGTTATCCTCTGTAAAAATGCCTGTTTTTGTAAAAGTAGTTATTACGCAAATTGCAGGCCGCCTTGTATATGCCGTTGCAATACTCATTGCATCTTACGGGTTCGGACAAACTCAGTTTACCGTTGGATCAATTATCCCGGCCTTAGCACAAGGTTTACCGGGACTTATGTTACAGTGGGTTTTTATCCCTCTCATTGTCTTCCGTATCACAGAATCAAAGAGAAACAAATAATCTATTTTCACCACGCCAAGGAGGAATTATGAAAATTTCATTTGAATACGGACAAGGTTTGATGGATGCCGAATTACCGGATACTACAGATGTTTTTGTTCCAGGGGAAACAATTCCAGATCCGCCCTGTATTCCCGAAGAACTGTTGGAAGAAAAAACCCTTGAATCTCTCCGCAATCCTATCGGTATAGAACCGCTTTCAAAACTGGCAAAAAAAGGCATGAAAGTTACTATTGTCTTTCCTGATCGAGTAAAGGGTGGTGAGCAACCTACAGCCCATAGAAAAGTTTCTATCAAGTTGATTTTAAAAGAACTTTATGCTGCCGGTGTAGAAAAAAAAGATATACTTTTGATTTGTTCCAACGGTTTACACCGCAAAAATACCGAACAAGAAATAAAAAATGTACTGGGCTTGGAACTTTTTAATGAATTTTGGTTTTCCCATCAAATAATCAATCATGATAGCGAAGATTATGACCACTTGGTAGACTTGGGAACAACAAAACGAGGCGATCCTGTTTTAATGAACAAATACGTCTATGACAGTGATTTGGCAATTCTCATCGGTCATGTACAGGGCAATCCTTATGGAGGTTACTCCGGTGGATACAAACACTGTGCCACTGGCATCACTCACTGGCGATCCATTGCCTCCCATCACGTACCCAGTGTTATGCACGGGCCCGACTTCACCCCTGTAAGCGGAAAGTCTTTAATGAGAACCAAGTTTGATGAAATCGGACAACATATGGAAAAATGCATGGGCAAAAAATTCTTCTGTTGTGACGCGGTTTTAGACACAAAATCAAGACAAATTGCAATTTTTTCCGGTTATGCAAAAGAGATGCAAAGTCTTTCTTGGAAAGTTGCAGATAAAAGAACCTATGTGCCCTTTGCAGAAAAAAAATACGATGTCATGATTTTTGGTATGCCTCAGTTTTATCATTACGGTGACGGAATGGGAACCAATCCCATCATGTTAATGCAAGGCCTTTCTGCCCAAGTTATTCGACACAAGCGTGTTATGAGCGATCGATGCGTTATCATCTGTTCTTCTATTTGTAACGGATTTTTTCACGATGAATTGTGGCCATACACAAGACAAATGTATGAAATGTTCCAAAAAGATTACATGAATATCTTACCCGATATGAATCGTTACGGTGAATACTTTGCTACAAATCAAGAATATATCCGTCAGTATCGATATTGTAATGCATTCCATCCATTCCACGGTTTTTCAATGATTTCCTGCGGTCACATTGCAGAAATGAACACTTCTGCAATCTACATAGTAGGAGCACAGGAACCCGGTATTGCCAGAGGAATGGGACTTAAAACCCGTGCAACTTTTGAAGAAGCTTTGGAAGACGCCAAGAAAAAATATGTAGGGGACAACCCCAATATTCTTGCATTACCCAGAGCTTTCAAAACAGCGGCAGTTCATTTATGCATGAAAAACGAACCTTATGACGGTGGTTCTTATCACGTACCCAGTTGTGGTTGCTGTTAATATAAGTAATGGATAACCAAAACACATAACTGTAAAAAAGGACTGTTTCCGGTGAACCACAGGAAACAGTCCTCCTCTATTTTGCACTTACATATACATCTTACTAAATACCCTAAAACAGTCCTTAGAAGGCAGCCTCTGCTACATTATCCGTCACGGTAATTCGTGCATCAGGATGATTTTGCACAAGAGTTACGGGAAAGGAAGCTGTTACATCACCGTAAGCAGCTTGACGAACAACAGCTCGATGCCAATCTCTGAAACAGTACAGACGAATCTTTTTTGCTGCTAAAATTGACTTCATTCCGATCGTAATACAACGGCGTGGCATTGCGTTAATGGCACCGCCTAAATCACCGATGGAATTTACAGCTCGGGTTTCTGGACTAATACTGAGTTTTCTGGTAGGTCTTTTGCCGAATTCGTCTACAGGAACGTTTTCCGGTTCGTTAAAAGCAACATGCCCTGTAATTCCGATACCGCCGTAGCACACCTGAGCACCACCTAAAGCTCCCAGCATTTCATCCAGTTTTTCCGGATTTTTCGGATCAGGAAAAACTCGCTGATTTTCCGGCATAACCAATTCCGGTTTTATCTTATTGTACACGGTTCTATTCATAAAGCCTCGGAAACTTAAAGGATTTTCCGTATCGATGTAAGTATCATTATCCTGAAGATATTCATCCATATTAAAAAACCAAGTGTTTTTTAAACTTACGTTTCTTTCGTTAACCAAACGAACAAAAATCGGATACTGACCAACAGGTCCTACCGGACAGATAAATACAGTTTTTTCACCTTTGGCATTATTTTCTTCAATGTTTTGAATCATATCTAAAGCCATTTCATAAAAAACTTCTCCGGCACTTCCCAATGCTACGATAGGAATTTTACTGTTTTTTCCCAAATCCTCTTTTGTTAACTTAAAGTAATCCATATAGTTCCTCCTTTATAATACGAATCGTAATTTTATAGTTTACCTTACAATAAAACTATCTCTCCATTTTGCGATAAATAGTTTTATGGGGTCTGTCAGCTTCTGCTCCCAGTTGTTTCCGTCGCCATTCAGCATAGTCGCTCCAGTTACCTTCAAACCACATGACTTCGCTGTTGTTTTCAAAGGCTAAAATATGAGTACATATCCTATCCAAAAACCATCTGTCATGACTGACTACAAGTACACAACCGGCAAAATCTTCTATGGCTTCTTCCAAAGCACGGATGGTGGTAACGTCTAAATCGTTGGTGGGCTCGTCCAATAACAAAACATTACCACCTTGTTTTAACATCATGGCAAGGTTCAGTCGATTTCGTTCACCTCCAGAAAGAACACCGACTTTTTTTTGCTGATCTGCACCAGAAAAATTAAACCAAGAGCAATAAGCCCGGGAATTAACTTCCCGCAAAACACCGTTAAGAGGTCGGCCTTTTTCATCAACAGCCCCTAACTTTATAATATCCAAACCGTCAGAAAGCTGCTCCCAGACAGTTTTATTGTCGTCCAACAAACTCCGCATTTGGTCTACATACACTAGCTTTACCGTTTCACCTACCTTGATAGAACCTCCGTCAGGTTTTTCTCCCCCGGCTGTACCGTCTAATCGCTCTACTGTTTGTCCTGCAGCATCGGCAATAAGCTTGAACAAAGTGGTTTTACCGGCACCGTTAGGCCCGACAATACCCACCACAGCACCTGCCGGCACTTTAAAACTGAGCTTGTCAAAGAGAAGTCTGTCTCCGAAACCTTTTTTCAGATTGTCTGCCTCAATTACTACACTTCCCAAACGGGGACCGGCAGGAATAGTTATCTTTGTATCTTTAATTTGTCCTTTACCGGATTGGGCTAAAAGCTGCTCGTACTTTGTAATGTGCTCTTTATGTTTTGCCTGACGTCCTTTGGCACTCATGTGGATCCATTCCAATTCTTTTGCTAAAGCTTTCCGCCGTTCGCTTTCTCCTTTTTCTTCCTGAGCCAATCGTCTTTCTTTTTGTTCAAGCCAGCTGGAGTAATTACCCTTAAAAGGAATACCCTCTCCTCTGTCTAATTCCAAAATCCAGCCGGCAACGTTGTCCAAAAAGTATCTGTCGTGGGTAATGGCGATAATGGTACCTTCATACTGCTGTAAATGACGCTCTAACCAAGCGACGGTTTCGGCATCCAAATGGTTTGTAGGCTCGTCCAGCAACAAAATATCCGGTTTTTGCAACAATAAACGGCATAATGCCACCCGGCGACGCTCTCCTCCGGAAAGAACATCCACCACCTGATCTCCCGGGGGACATCGCAAAGCATCCATAGCCAATTCCAACCGAGAATCAAGATTCCATGCATCGGCAGCATCTAATTTTTCTTGAATTTCTGCCTGCTGCAGGCATAATTTGTCTATATCCGCATCAGGTTCTCCAAAGGCTTCGTTGATCCTGTCAAACTCTGCCAACATATCTGTTATGTCTTTGACGCCTTCACTGACTATATCTTTAACTGTTTTTCCTGCTTCTAGTTCCGGTTCCTGTTCCAAATAACCGATGGTATATCCCGGAGAAATTGCTGTTTCTCCTACAAATTCCGTATCCACTCCCGCGAGAATTTTAAACAAACTTGACTTACCGGAACCGTTGGCACCGATAACCCCGATTTTTGCTCCGTAGTAGTATGATATACTGATGTCTTTCAGCACTGTTTTTGTCCCATAAGACCGGGACACTCTGTCCATTGAATAAATGATTTTTTTATCGTCTACTGTCTTAGCCATAACTCCAGTATATAGGAAAGAATACTATACGCCAAGAGTAAAAAACGAAAACTCACAGGACAGACTTTTTTGTATTACAGAGATGAGCTATTAACAACCTACAGGTACAATCATCAGCAACAGATGACCTCACATCAATAACGTACAGTTCGTTTCAGTCGCATAACAAAGTTTTTTACCAATTCAAAATCTTCCGGAGGAAGGCGATTTATTTCTGTTATCAAATCCACAACTTCTGGCTTTATGGATTTAGGGACACTACTTTCTGTTCCCGTTACAAGGTATTCAACGCTGACATCCAAAACCTGGGCAATTTTCACAGCAGCTTCTGCCTGAGGAATGGTGCTTCTTGAAGCAAGGTAATGATCAATGGTACGTTTTGATATTCCAGATTTTTCTGCCAACTCTTTTACTTTTATGTCTTGATATTTTAATTCATCCTTTAAATTTTCCCTAAATCCCATAACTAGAGAGTACTCAAGAATGGGTGTATTAGGGAAAATAATACCATAGAATGGTAAATATCATTTTAATACTGATATATGAGTATTTATTTTTCTGTTGCCACCCACACACCTTTCCAAGTACTCATATCAGACCAAGTACTTTGCAAAACTTTACACTTTTCAATGTATTTGACGGCAGTCACATCTTTATCTTTGATTTTTTCAAACTCTGTAATAGCTGAAACAAAATCTCCTTGATAAAAAAGTTGCAATGCCGTATCAAAGATTTTATAAATTTCCTGCCGTTCTTGATACACACGGGCTGACATAGGTTCAAAAATAGTTACAGCTTCTGACTTACCCACAACGGCAGCCCGTCCCAATTCCCTAAAAGCTAAAACCGTACCGTACCGTTCTGCCTCTTTTTTTGATTCTTCGGTACACATGCAGTAGGTACCAAACTGTTTGTTTAAACCTTCCAAACGGGCTGCCAAATTGACTGCATCCCCCAACATAGTGTAGTCAAAGCGATTACGGGATCCCATATTACCCACTACCGCATCGCCGGTATTTAATCCTATTCGCATGTAAAAAGGTCGTCCGGCACGTTTTTCCAATTCGGGACGTAACTCAGCCAAACGTTCTTGGCAAGCTACTGCAGCTTCCAAAGCTCTCACACTGTGATTTTCCTGCTCAACAGGAGCATTCCAAAATGCAATAATGGCATCACCTTCGTATTTATCTATGGTTCCCCCGGACTGCAAAATGATATCTGACATTTCCGACAGATAATCGTTTAGAAGAGAAGTTAAACTTGCCGGATCCAAATTTTCTGAAATAGACGTGAATCCTTGAACGTCGGAAAAATAAATGCTGATTCTTCGCCGTTCTCCCCCTAATCGCAATCTTTCAGGGTGAGCAATCAAATCTTCTATAACTACAGGGCTCAAATATTGCTTGAAGGCAGATTTCAAATATCGTCTCTGTCGTCCTTCTTGACGATAACCTACTATCAAAGCAAAGGCAAACCCTATACCCAGAGCAAGCAAACCGGGAACAACAGGAACAACCACTCCGGCATGGAAAATCACGTAAGATAAAACATAATAGAGAACACCGGAAAGAATAAAATACACTATCGAAGTTATCAATGAGTGTCTTTTTGACGGATACATTTCTGCCAATGTTACGGGAACAACACCCAAAAGCCCCAAGAATAAAAGCAATAGGGCACTGACCCCCAAGGAAGTTTTGTGTAAAAACCGTGAAGTAAGAATATTATCCAACTGAACGATATGAACCCCTACACCGGGAAATGCAGAATCTACGGGAGTGGCACAAATATCAAAAAGTCCGGGAGCAAAATACCCAAAAATAATATGCTGATTTTCAAAATCAGATGGAAGCAACACTCCTTCTTTCCCGTTTTGATACGCATAATAACTTTGCAATATGTGGGCTATGCTGTAGGGCGCATATCCTTCTACCCCATCTCTCGGAAACCGTAGCAACTGGCTTTCTTCTCCGCTATAAGGCTCTAAAACATAGGGAACCTCTCTATCTGACTCCTGCTCTTCCAAGAACAAAGAGGCAACTCCCAATGTAGGGATAAAACTGCCATTCCACTGTCTGCCTAAAGTTGCCCGTCTTATTACACCGTCAGCGTCGGGAAAGCTGTTAATATTTCCCATAATCGCAGCACTACCGGCCAGTTCGGAGATGGGAAACAAAGCTTTATCTTCAGACGGAATTACAGGAACTTTGTCAAAAACACCGGGAGATATTTCAATAAGAGGGGTCGGTGCATTTTCTAGCCAGCCGTCTGTATTGCCTTTTTCTCTGTCAAAAAAAACGGTCTGTATAACTTTTCCAAAATCGTCACAAGCTTGTTGAAAATTTTTATCGTCATCAGCCCCGTAGAAGGAAGGTTCTGTAAACAATACGTCAAAAGTCACGGAAGCCGCGTCGCCTGCATCAAAGAATCGGACAAGATCTCCATAAGCACTCCGAGGCCACGGCCAACTCCATCCAAATTCCTCATAGCCCCAATCCAAACTGGCTTGATCCAGTAATACAACACACACATCTTCCGAAGGACGGACATATTTAGAAGTACGTATCATTCTGTCATCATAGGTTACATTCTCTAAGCTTTCCAAAAAACCTAAATAAAAAGCCCCAAAAGCACAAAGCCAAGCAATAACCGTAAGAATAAGACATCGCAATACAATTTTTTTTACAGACACCTTCCCCTCCTTACAAAAGCTACAATGTACTCATGTTTTTAGAGAACCGTGCAGTACGAGCCTCTACTATATCTTTCTCAGTATAATTTTTAAGCTCTTTGTTTACATTCTTTAATCTGTCCTTGGCAGAAGGATGAGTTGATCCAAAGCCACCAGAAGATTTTCCCAGTCGTGTATCCAATAAGTTTAACATATCTATCATGGCGTAGGGATCGTATCCTGCATCATCCATTAACTGTAATGCCAAAGTATCCGCATCAAATTCCTGAGACTTGGAATATCCTTTGTTTACCATGGTTGTTATAATATCATTTATGGAGTTGTCGTAAGCATTGAGAACAGCTTGGGCATCTCCCGTAGTGAGGGCTGCTAAAGAACTGCCGGCAGAAACCAGTACTGCCTCTGAAATTCTGCTTGTTTTTATTGCTCCGATACCGTGCATAAGTTGAATATGGGCGACCTCGTGAGCTATAACAGCGGCTAAGCTGTCTTCGTTATCAGTACATTGCAATAATCCTTTTGTAATAAAAATATGACCGCCGGAAGTTGCAAAAGCATTGATTTCATCCGTATCCAAAACTGCTACATGATATCCGTTAAAAATAACAGGACGTTCCGAATTAATAACCAAGGTTTGACAGATAGAATTCAAATAAGCTTCTACCTGGGGCTTATTGGCTACCTTGTATGTGTCTGCAATAGAAGCTGCAACACCTCGACCGATATAATACTCCTGTTCCGGAGTTATGGCTTCAGATGCTCTTGCAATTGAAGCTGTGCTTGTACCTACCGCTGTCAGAATCGGTGCATCAAAGGCAGCCCCTACCGCAGCAGTCATAGCTCCCAGTCCCTGCATAGTGGAACAGGAAATAAAAAGTAGAGTTAAAAAAGAAAATAGGACTGTATTAATCAATAGCTTTTTCATTATTCTTCCCCCTCATTAAGAGCACCTTCCTGAATAAAGTCTCTCAGTTGAGCTTCCAAAACCTTTATACTTTCAACTCTGTCCACCACGGCATAAGCCTGAGCCTTAGCCCCTTTACTGAAAGCTCCCTCAATTTCTGCAGAAAACCCTTTACCCGCAAGAGCCAATTCTTCGGCAGAAGCAGAAACACCGGCTTTTCCGTTTTGTGCAACGATTTTTTTCTTTGTAAGAACATCAGAAGGAACCCAGCCCTTAACCTCTTTCTTTGAAACAAGAGATACACCAGATACTTCAACCCACTTACCTTTTTCCGTTACAACTCTGATTTCATCCCCATAATACAAATTACCCACAGTAGAAGCAAAAAATCCTGTACCTGATTTTACCTTGCAATCTTGTACGCTTACATACATGCGATCGCCGGGCTTGGCAAAAACTACAAAACCTGTAAGCAAACAAACTGCAAGCAATAAACCTTTTTTCTTCATATTACCCTCCTGTTATACATATTTCTATGGTAAACCATACATTACTACTTTACAAGTATTGAGCTTCATAAAGTGATTTATACAGGCCGCCTTGAGATAACAACTCTTCATGACTACCTGACGCAACGATTCCTTCATCAGTTACCACCAAGATTTTTTGCGCATTTTTTATTGTAGACAACCGATGGGCTATTACCAATGTTGTTCTTCCCACCGATAAATCGTCAAAAGCTTTTTGTATTTTGATTTCCGTGGACGTATCCAAAGCAGAGGTTGCTTCATCAAGGATAAGAATAGGAGGATTTTTCAAAAATATTCGGGCAATGGAAATCCGTTGTTTTTGTCCACCGGAAAGTTTCATACCCCGTTCCCCTACCACTGTATCATACCCCTGAGGCATTTTCATAATAGCATCGTGAATATCGGCCCGCTTGGCTGCAGCCTGAATTTCTTCTTCCGTTGCGTCGATTTTACCGTAAGCGATATTCTCCCGAATTGTTCCGGCAAATAAAAACACATCCTGTTGCACCAACCCGATTTGTCGCCGTAGTGATTCTACTGTTACGGTACGGATGTCCTTACCGTCAATTGTGATGGAACCGCCACTTATTTCGTAAAATCGCGGTAACAAATGGCACAATGTTGTTTTCCCACCGCCGGAAGGACCCACAAAGGCAACTTTTTGTCCCGGTTCTACAGAAAAACTTACTTTATCCAAGATTTTATTGCTATTATTGTAGGAAAAAGACACATCATTGTATTGTATAAATCCCTGTACCGGCGGTAACTCTTCCGCACCCGGCAACTCCGGGGTTTCATAGTGGGTATTCATCAGTTCCACAAACCGACGGAAACCTGCCATCCCCACGGTATATTGTTCCACAAACAGTGACAATCGGCGAATAGGCTGTACAAAAGTCGAAACAAAAAGATTTGCAGCGATGAGATCTGCCAAATTCATCCGACCTTTCATAATTAAGTATCCGCCTACAGCCAAAACCAATACATTCATGCTGTTGGTAATAAAAATAATTTTACTGTGAAAAGCCGCCATGGTTTTGTAAAAACTCCCCTTGGCCTCTACATAGGTATTATTTTCTTCGCCGAATTTTTCGTTTTCAAAGTCTTCGTTTGTAAACACCTTGGTCACTCGAGCCCCTGAAATACTTGATTCAATATTTGCATTAATGGCGGCTGTTCTTTCCTTCACCACCCGAGAGCGACCATTTAATGTTTTTCGGGACATCATGACATATACAATCGATATAGGCAAAACAGAAAATACAATAACGGCTAATTCCCATCGAATAGAAAGCATAATTACAAAGGAGCCAATGAGAGTGGCTACGGAAATAAACACATCTTCCGGTCCGTGATGAGCAAGTTCCGTTATTTCAAACAAATCATGAGTGATACGGGACATAATATGACCGGTTCTGTTGTTGTCAAAAAAAGTATAACTTTGTCTTTCCACATGAGCAAAAAGGTCTCGGCGCATGTCGCTTTCAACTTTCACACCGAATAAATGCCCCAAATACGTTACCAGATAATTTGCAATAGTATGAAGCATATATATTCCCGCCATAAAAGCAATCATGGAAAAAAAAGCTTTGTAAAGATTTCCAGGTAGCAGTTCATTGATGGTATACCGAGTTAAAACAGGGAAAGCCAATTCTACCAAAGCAATCAAAGCGGCACAGCACATATCTAAAATAAAAAGACCTTTATGAGGTTTGAAATAAGAAAAAAACAGTTTTAAATCAGACAAAGTATTTTGTTTCATGTACACATTCCTTTTGTAAAAATTATACCAAAAATCGTCACTTTAAACAGTATATTTTATCTTCTATGGGATAAAAAAAATACACCTACTTCACAGACAATATCCTAACTCCGTGAAATAGGTGTCCTTTATATGCAAACAACGTTATCACAACTCTTTATTTTTCTCTTTGAAGATTGTCTCTTTTTTGGAAAAAAGTCCCATATCCGGCCTCCTTTAATTACCTATCATGATAATGCCTTTTCGAAGCTTTTTAAAGGATTTAGTGCAAAATCGGATAAAAAAGTAAGAAATATAAAATCCCGAACATTAAAAGGGAAAAAACGACCCCGGATAAAGAAAATATCGGCTGTGTTTCTGTCACCACAGAAGAACCTGTTTCTTCCTTTTCCTCCCAGTAGACTTCATACAGACGCTGATCTATGGCAGTAAGAATACGTCCCTTTTTCAACGCAAGAGCCTCTTGCCCCAAAGCTTCCAGATACCAAAACATTTGTGCCATAAAAGCACCAACTTTTCCCGGTAATCGGAGTTTGGGAGTCACTGCCAGTTGAGACAAAAAAACCATTCCTGTAAGAGATAAACCCCGATGTAAACCTGTTTCCAAAGCACCTTGAGTAACAGAAAAGCTACTTATGTAGAACAAAACCTTTCCATAGGGAGAAAACAGAGAGAAAAAAGTAACACCTAAAATAATAAAAACCCCTGTCAGAATCCTTATCTTGCCTCTTTTAGTAAGTGCCAACAGCAAAAAAAACAACATCTCCCCTGCCAGTATCTGCAAATTTTCCTGAAAAAGATATGCGGGAAAACAAAGCATAACGGTTATGAAAAGCAAAGAAGGAGAAATCAACCTATTCCAAAAATCAGCTGTTTTTTTTGCAACAGAGCAGGGAAGTTTCATAAGACATCCTCCAACGAACTATACCAACGGGAAACTTTTGTAAATTTTTCCGCAAAAAGTCCCAATAAAAGTCCCGTTACGGTTCCGGTACAAAGTAAAAGAGGAGCTATATACAAAGTCCCTGCCCCGAAAATCATATATTGGGCCACAACCAATTGAGCCATATTATTACACAAAGCTCCTATAAGGCTCAGCCCTACAAAACCCATGACGGGATTGCTTTTTTTATATACAAACAGGTAATAAAAAGATCCCATTCCTAGGGCAGAAGCAAAAGACCCGGCGGCAGAAAATACAAACACGTAAGAAAACAGTGTTCCTGAAATCAATCCCTGTCCCACAGTTTTCATAAAAAC
>JAHLFV010000156.1 GCA_018883625.1 Candidatus Treponema excrementipullorum | reverse complement strand
ATAGTAATTTCATGTGAACCCATGTTATGACCTCATTAAAAATACGCTTTTACAATGATAGCATGAATAGGCTTTTTGTGACAACTAGCCAGTTCAATTAAAGTGTAACTACTATTGCATGAAGTGTTTTCTCGGTGTATAGTATTCATTGGTATAATTTTTATATTTAGGAGTTTCGAATGATTAGAGCAAAAAATGCCCTACTTGTTGTTTCTTCATTATTTTTAATGGCAGCATTATTTGTTAGCTGTGTTTCTACAGAAGTTGCAACGAGCCAGGAGGCAAAATTGTCTGGAGATTGGACATTGGTTTCAATGACTGAACAGGGATCAGAGGTTGTTATTCCTGCAGGCTGTACACCTTCTCTTTCTATCAATGAAATGGAAGATGGTTCCCTTATGCTTTTCGGAAAAGCCGGTGTAAATAATTTCAACGGTTCCGCTGTGTTAGATGGGGAAACTTTTGCATGCGGGCCCTTGGCTCTTACAATGATGGCCGGCGATCCTGCCTTTGAAGCTATTGAAAGAGTATATACTCGGTTACTGACAGCAGGAAAAACTTATTCTGTTACTGCAGATACTTTGGAAATCAAAGATGCAGATACTAACAGCCTATTGCAATTCAAAAGAGTCGCTCTTCCCAGTACCGGTTGGAAGTTGGTTTCTTACAACACAGGGAACGCCGTTGTTTCATTAGATGCAAAATATGATGCTCCGGAACTTGTTTTTATCTCAGAAGACACTGTCACTGGTTTTGCGGGAGTAAATACCTTCAACGGTAAGTGGTCAGGAGATTCTGCTACTCGGGAAATTTCTTTTGCAGAGGAAATGGCAACAACAAGAATGGCTGGACCTGAAGAGTTTATGACACTTGAAAATACATTTTTAGGTTTGCTTAAAGACGTTACCGGCTATTCAATGAACGGAAACACCTTAAGTCTTCATGGCGAAGACGGTGCTACCTTGTTGGTTTTTGTTTCAAAATAAGGAAAAAGCTAACTAATATGTGATAAACGGCGATAATGATTTGACATTATTGCCGTTTTTTGTTATTATTACACTTCAGATATTTTATAGGCAGGTTTATTATGTCCAGAAGATGTGAAATTTGTGGAAAAGGTGCTCTCAGCGGTAATCGAGTTAGTAAATCATATAACCATACACGTCGTACATGGAAGCCAAATATTGTTGAGGTTAAGACCGAAATCGGCGGAACAACCATGACAATTAAGATGTGTACCCGCTGTCTCAGAAGCGGCTATGTAACAAAGAAAGTGTAAGCATACCGTTAGTTGTGGAAGGGGACTGATTAAAAGGTACTAGCCCTTTTGGCAGGTGCTTTTTAGTCAGTCCCTTTTTTTGCCCTAAAATTAGGATCACCCAAGATAAAAAATAGCCTTCGTAGAAAAGGTAGTAAAATTATCGTATTACAGAATCGGAGAGAAGAGCTTAAAAAATCCCCAAATGCCCCGTAGCAAAATGAAGCGGGAATCAAACCACTGCAGAGAGGCTACTTCGCTGTTTTTGATATCTTCCAAAAAGATATATTTATGGGAAACAGCCAGTTTTTCATCGTAAAAAACAGAGTTGATTTCAAAGTTTAAATCAAAACTTCGTGTATCTATGTTAGTCGACCCTATGGTGGATACTTTATCGTCGGAGACAAGGGTTTTGGCATGAATAAATCCCTTGTAATGGTAAAATTTTATACCGCATTGTAATAATTCCCGAATATTTTGAAAGGCAGCGGCTTTAACATAAAACTTATCCCAGCACTTGGGAACCATAATACGTACGTCCACACCGGAAAAAACTGCTATTTTTAAGGCATTATAAAATTGTACATCAGGGGTAAAATAAGGTGTCTGGATATACACATATTTTTTCGCATTCATGATCATTCGAATTAAAGCGTCTTCTATTTCTGAAGTAAATTTATCATCAGGACCGGCAGTGATGACCTGTACAGGTATAGAATTGTTATCAAATATTTTTTCTTCCAAAGTTTTTATTGTATCTATATTATTTTGATAGGGATACAGTTTAGAAGTGTCTTGGGCAAAATAATTGGAAACATCTTGTAATTTTTTTTGCTGAATTTTCCACGTGGGAGTAGTAAACCAATCTATGTAAAATACAGAGCGAAGAGCCAAAACGCATTCTCCCGTAAGTCGAACATGGGTGTCCCTCCATAAAGGTTTTCTCTTATTTTCGCTACAATTTGCATATTCATCTCCGATGTTTATGCCACCCATATATGCAATTTTGTTATCAATAACTGTAATCTTTCTGTGATTTCTGAAATTTACGGATAAAGGTAGTTTCCATTTTACGGGAAAAAAAGGTTGCGTTTCACCACCGGCCATATCTAATTGGTGGAAAAATCCTTTTGGAGTAGAGATAGAACCGGCGTCGTCGTACAGTAATTTTACTTCTAATCCTTCTTTTGCTTTTTGACAGAGAAGTTCCATCAGTTTTTTTCCGGTTTTATCGTTATGGATAATAAAAGTTTCTATGTAGATTGAATCTGTTGCCTGTTGAATTTCTGAGAACATATCAGTAAACATATCTTGTCCCCAACAGTAAGTTTTTACGGAATCTGCATAGGTAAGCGGAGCAACACTTTCCACTAGGTTTAAACTCACCAAGGATCTGTAATCTTTCAGTACCGGTTTGGGTAAGTCATAATGGTTGATATCTAAATACTCTAGCTGTTCTTTGGTAACTGACTCCTTTATCCCCTTGTAGTAGCGATTGATTTTCACCAAGTTTTTGGTTTTTGTAAAAAAACGACCGCTGAGAAGTATATACAATATAAATCCTACTGCTGGCAGAAAAACTAGAGCCATGAGCCACGCCCAACGGCGTCCTTCATCTCCCCGTTCAAAAAACAAAAGAAAGACTATACAGGCAAAGTGTGCTGTTGTAGCCAGGGTGAGTACAATACTCATGTCTTATCGTAGTCTCTCCTGTATAAAAGCGTTTTTTAGATTTCTGAGCTCCTCCGTCATAGAGACTTTGTAAATGTGAGGATTGAGAATTCTCTTATAGGTGTTATCAAAGTAACCAAGTTGCAACTTCATAGTTTCTCTTGCTTTTTGGATAATTTCTTCAGGTGTCCTTTTTTCTTCCAAACGTCGTCCTTGCTGAATTCGTTTTTTTAACAAGAGTTCAACTTTTGTCGGTGCAAATTTGAATTGACGGTAATCTCCTGAAGGATGATAAAATACTTTTTCCTGTCCTTCTTGTATTACTTCCGAATCCAAAGCTAAAATGTCGGCTTTTGCCATATTGTCCTGATCATAAATACGCCATAGGTTCTTTATTCCTGGGTTTGTTGTTTTTTCCGGGTTGTCTGAAAATTTCATTGTAGGTTCCATGGCATTCTTGTCGGGATAATATCGGGCTGCCAATTTGTATACACCGGTAAAAGAGGCTTCGTCACCTCCGGTCACCATGTGTGTACCTACACCCCAGCTGTTTATTGGAGCTTTGTGTTGTACCAATGTTTCGATAATTTCCTCTGTAAGCTCATTTGAAACTGAAATAAAGGCATTGGGTAGCCCGTTTTTGTCTAAAATCTTTCTAACCTCAGAAGACAGATATTGAATATCTCCAGAATCAAGGCGTACGCCAAAGTTATATCCCTGAGCTGTAAGTTTTTTCCCAACAGTGATAGCATTTTTTATACCGGAATTAAGGGTATCATAAGTATCGATGAGGAAAACAGATTTACTGGGATATAGCTGAGCATAGGTTTCAAAGGCCTCCAACTCTGAAGGAAAAGACATAATCCATGCGTGAGCCATGGTTCCCTGAACAGGTATACCGTAAATTTTTCCTGCTAATGTGTTACTGGTAGCGTCGGCGCCGCCGATGTAGGCTGCTCTGGAGGCACTCATGGCTCCATCCGGTCCTTGGGCTCTGCGCAGTCCGAATTCCATAACGTGACCTTTATTTGATGCCAACCATACCCGAGCTGTTTTAGTTGCAATTAAACTTTGAAAGTTTATGTGATTTAAAACAAGACCTTCTACTATTTGTGCTTCTATAAGGTTTGCATGAATGCGAATGAGGGGTTCATTAGGAAAAATAACAGAGCCTTCATCCATGGCATACACATCTCCTGAAAAACGGAAATCTTTCAGGTAATCCAAAAATCCTTTTTCAAATATTCCCAAACCGGATAAATATGTTATATCTGATTCGCTGAAGCTGAACTGTGTTAAAGCTTCCAGCAAAGTTTCTAATCCCGCAAAGACAGAAAAACCGCCTTGAAAGGGCTGTCTTCTAAAAAACATATCAAAAACTGCCGGATAGTTCATTTTTTCTTTCCAGTAGCCCTGAGCCATAGTTAACTCATAAAAATCCGTAAACAATGCACTTGTATCGGAAAAAATAGCAGCTGCCATAGTTCACTCCTAATATGAATTTAATAATAGCCCCTCACCATGGTTCTGTCAAATAAAAGGAAAAAAAACACGTAACAAAGATGGATATTTTATCGGTTTTGTAGAGAAATGTCTAAAATCAACAGTTAGAGAATTATTGATTCTTCTATTTTCTTTAGACGATCTTTGTCCATTTCAATAAAAAGATTTTTTTCTTGGGTGGGAATAACAAGGCCTTTGGGACCGTTTTTTGCCCGACGAAGATATTTTACCTGGGTGTAATACAAATCGGCTTTTTGTGATTTTCTGGCTTTTGAATGATACAAAGCCAAATTCCCTGCATCCAGCAATATGTCCAGAGGTATTGTTTTTCCGGGCCGGTTTTTTATAAACACATAGCCTCCGGCATAGTCCCTGGCGTGGAGCCACATATCTTGGCCTTTTACATGATGACGTAACAATTCATCGTTTTCCGTGGCAGTCCTTCCCACAAAGATGGTCCACCCATCGATCTCATAGGTAATACCCGGACGTTTTTTTTCTATCTGTTGCTTCGGCTTTGTTTGCTTGCGAAGCATTTGCTGAAGCTTTATAGGATTGGGTTCCCGACACAGTTGCTGATAATCTGCTTCCAAGTCCAACAACTCCCGACGGGTCTTTTGTATGTCATGTTCCAAATCAGATAGGCCGGAAAGGGCTTTCTTGTAAGTATTATAATACTCTAAAGCATTTTCCTGGGCATTTTTATCCGGATCGATTTTTATACTGATGGGAGAGTTTGTGTCGTAGTCCAAGCACTCCAAATACTGACTGCTACCGTCAATAAGGTGTCCGTAAGTCAATATTAAATCGCCGTAATGTTTCCATTTTTCACTTTGTAAAAAACTGTTCCGTTTTGTCTCTAAACGGGTCAAGGCAGCTTCTATGCGACTGTGTTTTGAGTTATAGTATTTTTCTGCCTGTTCCAAAAGGGATTCCAGAGAAAGTTGTTGAGCAAATTCACTGTACCACCTGTCTACTTTTTCGTTAAAGGAAAGGGCTTTGCTGTTTTCCAGTTCGGAAAAATCCCGTATCTGCCAGTTTTTTTCTTCTTTTTCCCCAGAAGATGTTTCCGGTAAAAGAAAATGACCGCCGGTCATTTCGTTCTTCTTAGGGCGACGATAAAATGAATCCAAAATAAAACCGGTAGGGTCGGTGAGTATAATATTGGCGGCTCCGCTCCATAAACGAATATAAAGAATAAAATCCTCTCCGCAATGGGATACATCCATTTTAATTATACGCTCCCGGCCTACTTGTGCTACAGAGTTGATTCTTGCACCTTTTATCTTTGCCTTCAAAAACTCCATAAAACGCAAAGGCTTATCATTTTTGGGGACTGCTTTCTTTGTTTCGTGGATTCTGCAAACTCCCCCGGCAAGACAAATCAATACAGTTTTAGGAGTTCCGGCTTTATATGTGTAAAAAGCAATAGTGTCATATCCGGGCTGTACTATTTGCTGGATAAAAGATCCCTCTAAGCCCAACTCTTTCAGAATCAAATCGATTTCTTTCCAGTTGAGAGACATACATTTTCCTGTTACTGAACGGTTATAACAGATGCAACTTTACCGTCGGGTGTATAGGCACGCTGAGGATTCGTTTTGTCAACAAGGGGGGTAATGCCATGATAATAGGCGTAGTAATATGTACCTTGGGGAAGAGGTAAGTCAAGTTGATACAAACCGGGAGCTACTTCCCGCATGGTGTAGATGGAAGAATCCCAGTTAGTAAAAGAACCACCTAAACGTATTTGTTGTCCGCTTTCGCCCTGATAGACGAACCGAACTGTATTGTTTGTAGTAACCTTTGTAGCATGAACTTCCTGTCGCTGAACATTAACGGTGGACAAGACAAGTCCCATATTTTGATCGAAAACCCTGTTTGCATTAAGGGGATCTACAGTCCATAATCCGTCAACAACAAGGCGATAGGAAACGGTTTTTAAATCCTGGGGGACTTCCAAAACATAAAAGTACAGAGAATTAATAATCTTCTCTTCGGTGTCTTTTGTGTCAATCCGTTGGAAGTTATGAATGGTTTTAAAACCTTCATGTTGGAAAGCTATTCCCACGTGACGGGAAGTGGCTTCTGCGGTAAAAATTACGTAATCCCCTTCAACTCTAGGAGCCCCAACTTTATTGATAGTGGAAACCAAAGTATTATATATATATGAGTCTTGGGCCATCACAGGCACTGATATACACAGTAAAAAAAGCAAGATACACTTCTTCATAGATAATATATTTATCGGACAAGCTATTGTAAAACTAAAGGGCTGATAAAAAAAGCCGAAGATTATTAAAGAATACTTGTTATAAATATCCAATATGGAGTAAAATTAACAAAATGCCGGGATTAAACCAACTGAAAAAATTCAGTGAAGACGTAAAAAACTTAGGAAAAGAACTTGATATCCGCAAAGAACGGGGGGAAGTAGTATCTTCTGTTCCTCTGCCGGAACATATATCGGAAGCTGATGACTCACAGGACTTTGTTTTGGGAATGCCTCTGGAGCGGGGAGATGTACCAACAGAAAATGATGCAGACGTGGATAGTGCTCCAGATGTGGAAAACGCTGTTTCATCCGGAAGCGAGGGTGTACAACCGAATTTAGACAGTATACTGGATACTTCCGATACCGGTGATATTGACTTCAGTGCATTTCCAGAATTGGCAGCCTTGTTGGAAAATACTTCAGGTGATGACTCTGGAGCTTCTTCGATTCCTGATATAGATTTCCCCTTAAACGATACTGATAGTGTAGTGGGGATGGATGATCCTGTTCCTCAAGACAACGATACACCGAGTTCAGATAAAGGCGGTGCGAGTGATTCCCAAAACACAGATACAGCGGATAACACTGCCGGATTTGATGTTCCTACCTTTAACGAAGTGAATGAACCTTTGGTAGTACCGGAAGTTGCAGAAGATATTGATGATTTTGATTTATCCGGCTTTGATGATGATATTTTTTCTGAAACATCACCTGTTACGGAGGATCCCGTAGTTCATGATGATACATCGTCTGATTTGGGGAATATACCGACAGATCCTGTGACGGATTTTAATATTCCTGACTTTGATATTCCCGATTTTGATGCACCTGTTACCGACAATACCGATACCGTTCAGTCAGCTACCGATGAAACCGTGCCTGAGACAACAGACTTGGACGTTGACTCCCTACTCAGTGATAAAGATGGTGCTCCCGAAAAAGCAGCGGATATAGGTGATATAGGTACCGGCGGATTTGACTTGCCGGACTTTGATATTCCCGATTTTGACGCACCTGTTACCGACAATACCGATACCGTTCAGTCAGCTACCGATGAATCAGTTCCTGAGACATCAGACTCAGATGTAGACTCCTTAGTCAATGATAAAGATGGTGCTCCCGAAAAAGCAACGGATATAGGTGATATAGGTACCGGCGGATTTGACTTGCCGGACTTTGATATTCCTGATTTTGACGTACCTGTTACCGACAATACCGATACCGTTCAGACAGCTACCGATGAAACCGTGCCTGAGACAACAGACTTGGACGTTGACTCCTTAGTTAATAATGAAGATGGTGCTCCCGAAAAAGCAATGGATATAGGTACCGGTGGATTTGACTTGCCGGACTTTGATATTCCCGATTTTGATGCACCTGTTACCGACAATACCGATACCGTTCAGTCAGCTACCGATGAAACCGTGCCTGAGACATCAGACTCAGATGTAGACTCCTTAGTCAATGATGAAGATGGTGCTCCCGAAAAAGCAGCGGATATAGGTGATATAGGTACCGGCGGATTTGACTTGCCGGACTTTGACGGGGAAGAGCATACTGGTTCAGGTATAGATAATGATGAGTTGGCAAAATTTACCGTTCCCGATGAGGATGTGCCAAATCAGTCGGATGATGTTACGGAAAACACTGGGATGGAAGACACCCCCATTGAAGTCTTTGACGCTCCCGATGATCCCTTCGCCGGAGAAGATTTTGGTGATGCCACCAACTTTGATGATTTTGCGATCCCCGGTTTTTCCGACCAAGCTCCTGGTACGGTCAGCGCTAAACCCAAGCGTCGTACTTCTTCTACGGAAAAGGCAGAAAAGAATACTTTAACAGATAAGGAATACGAAGCCTTTTTACGTAACTTGAAAGATTACCCCTTAAACTTGCGTATAGAAATCGAAAAGTTTATCGTAGGTGACGAATTTAAAGATGAAGTTGTCTACGATGTGATCCAAAAAGTTATAAAAAAGGTTTCTGCTAGACACTTGGCAAGTCATCTAGAAAAACTTTTAGATATTAATATTCCTGTTCCCAGAGAATTTGAACGAAGAACAGTTGCCCAATATGAAGAATACAAAAAGTCTGCAGAATATCAACTCAAGAACAGAATTATACCGGCTGCCATAATAGGTTTGTTAAGTGCCTGTATTTTGTTTTTGATATTTTTATTTGCCAAGAACTTTATCTATATTCCCGCAAAGGCCAATTCCATCTATAAAGAGGGATATGCGTTGCTAGAAACAGGGGCTTATCCTCAGTCAGAAGAATTGTTCGATGAGGCGTCATCCTATCAACGTCAAAAAAGATGGTTTTTCAAATATGCCGAGGGATATAGTAATCATAAACAGTACGAGCGGGCTCGATTAGTGTATCAATCTGGTTTACGGTATTTTAATCATGATAAAAAAATGGGATTAAAATATGCCGAAATGGAATTGTACCAGTTGCGTAACTATGAAAATGCAGAAAATGTTGTCCGTCGTGAAGTTTTAGATTATTACATTAATGATAAAGACGGCATGTTGCTTTTGGGAGACATCTTTTTGGAGTGGGGTTCCGACAAAGATCCCAGGAAATTAGATGAAGCTTACGAAGTATATTCCGATATCATCAGCCTGTACGGACAAAAAGATCCTTATTTGGCTCGATTATTGCGGTACTATATTAGAACCGATGACTTGCGAAATGTATTGCAGCTTAAAGATTATTTCTATCCTCGGAAAAAATCTTTGGGTGGACAGGATTTGGTTGAATTGAGCGGTTATCTGTTGGATAAAGTGTCCGGTAATATTGCTCCAGCCGATGAAAAGCTATTGGTCTACATAGAGGACGTACGGGAATTGTTGGAACGGGCTGTAAAACTGGCTCCAGAAATTCCTGAAAGTACATACAATATGGGATTGTATTTCTTGAATTCAAAGAATTACATTCCAGCAAAAGAGTGGTTGCTTCTTTCTTTGGATGCATTTGAGAAGTATCCTTTCAGAACTAAGGCTCGAGTACTTAATCACATCAATGCCTATCGTCTTTTAGGAGATATAGGTATGGAGGATGAGGAGTACATAGAGGCAGAGGAATTTTACAGAAAAGGTATTAGCCTTTTTGAGGAAGAAAAGGCTGCTGGGCTTCAGGGAAATAAAAATGTGGGCAAGTTATATGCTTCTTTAGGTGATTTGTGTTATTTTATCACCGGCGATTTTGACGAAGCTCTGAAAAGTTATAAAGTATCTGTAGATACAGATAATGACACTGCTTCCATCAGATATAAGATGGGGTACATATATTACACTCAGAAGGAGTACACAGAAGCAGTCGGTGCCTTTATTAAAACTGTTGAAGGAAAACCCAACGATACCCATGCTCTGTTGGCTTTAGGAAATACTCTTTCTATTCGTGGGGATAATTATGCCGCACAGGGCTATTACGAGCGGTTGATGGTTTTGTTAGAGAATCAACGGGTTCGATACAATATTATGTTGCCTCAGGTAAATGAAGTTCACGGAGATATTGTGAACGTATACCTTATGGCTTCTAACAATTTGGGAGTAACGCAATATCGTTTAGCACAGCAAATAGGAGACAGTTCTCTTAACGGCGAGGCATTGGCGAACTTTACTGCTTCATTGCGGGCTTGGGATGCTTTAACACGAAATCCTGAAACTATGATCCGTTTGCCGGGAAGTAACCTTGCTGAAAGAAATATTGCATATATGACAGCTCCTCTGTCAGAATATGAACCTGCCATATACATGGAAATACCTGTTATGTTGGAAGGAGAGGTTTTTAAGCGATAGGGTAAGGACAGAGTATTGAAAGGAAAAAGAAAATATACCAGTATTTTGAACGGAATAGAAACTCGTCAAAGAATAAACGCCATACAAAAGGAGTTATTCAGAAAGGCGATCCATATGTGTGCGGCTCTTGTTCCTTTGTTCCTTAGTCTTTGGTATGTACCAACCATGATTTTGCTTCTCCTTTCTCTGATTGTGTATTCCGTAGCAGAATCCTTACGATACAGAGGTGTTGAAGTTCCATTTATTTCTGCAATCACATCGGTTGCGGCAAGAAAACGGGATGAGAATAAATTTGTTTTAGGTCCGGTTACTTTAGTCTTGGGTATTTTATTTACGGCAGCCCTATTTCCTCCCATACCGGCAACGGTGGGGATTTTATCTTTGGCTTTTGGAGACGGTTTGGCTAGTTTGGTAGGTAAACTATGGGGGCATATTAAAATTCCCTTTACGAAGGGAAAAACCGTAGCCGGAAGTTTTTCCTGTTTTGGGGCTATTTTTATTGCTACTTTTTGTGTCACAAAAAACTTTGAAGTAGCCTTGGGATGTGCCATTGCAGGAATGATTATTGAACTGATCCCTTTAAAAGACTTTGACAACCTATTAATTCCCGTAGCTATTGCATCTCTATGCGAATTTTATTTCCAAGTATGAAATTTGTGTAAATTCCACAAAAACTTTACAGTACCTGTAATAAGCGCAACTGTTCCAAGAAGAAAGGCAACCACGGAGTCTGTCTGAGTGAGGATGATATATCCTATAGCTAGAACAAGGAATCCTATAGCTGATTTTGAATATTCTCTGCTGCCGATATTTTGTGCATGGATAAATACCGTAACAAAGCTTGCCAAAATACAGACGATGGAAAGAACTATGTAGGATTTCTCAAAGCCAAAACTGACGCTGCAGTTGGAAGGAATTAAAACTGTATCGATAGGGATGGTATTTGCTAGAAGAGCAGCTGCCGCTATAATAATCACAAGGCTACTGTCGTAAAATTGTTGACCGTTTTGGTCTTTTGATAATATTGCCATGGTTGATAAATTGAGAATAGCGATAAATCTTCCAAAAAAAATCGATTTTCCAAAAAACAGAAAAACGGTGGAAAAATTGGACCAAACATTAAGAACCGGTAACCAAATTCTGAACCCTTCCAGTGCACATCCAATACAAAAACCTACAAAATAAATTATCTCTGCAGCTTGGGTTTTTTCAAAATTTCGGTAACAAATGTACATGGTAACCATGGAATATAAAAAAAGAATAAAAGAAGAACCTATGGCTGCAAAAAAATTATAGCGGAAAAAAAGGATGTTTGGTAGGTCAATGAGACGACGAACCTCCGTGGGAATAAACAAGCCCTTTGTTGCAATAGCATAAACAAAATAAATACCTGTAACAAGTAAAAACAAGATTAAAATGGAAAGTAAAACCAATAAGAGCTTATTTCTGAAAACAAGAGTCATAGACTAAGCATACTCTGAACGGAAAATTATGTAAAGATGAATTTTGTACAGCCGATAGTGAAGGTATAGATATTTTTCACAAGGAACTATATATGAAGAAAAAAATCTTGTTAAGCTTTTTTTTATTAGCGGTGTCTTTTAGTGTTTTTGCCGGTGATGTGGCCACTTTTGAAGATATGGGGTTTTCTCAGGATGGATCGGTATATGTCTTTGGTCAGTACGGTACTACTGATAAGACATTTCTGCCCTATGCAGAGATTTATACTGTTGATGTAGCAAAAAACGATTTTGTAAAAAACGGAGTTTTTACTTCAAAAGGTGTTACCGGAAAATCTGCCCAACAGGTTTTTTCACAGGTTACACAAAGAGCTCAAGATTTTTTGAAACCATATAATCTTACTCCGGTATCATCTTCCTCATTACTCTATTTGAAACAAAGTGAGGGCGTTGATGATGAAGAGATAGTTTTTAAAGATTTTGAAAGTGTTGACGAACCTGTGTTTTATCATGTAAAAGTTGAAGCTCTCTACAGAGGAAAGGGTGCGAATACCGATTCATCTTTTTACATTAAAGTAGAAAAGAAAACAGAAGATGGTAGCGTCTTGTCCCGTTTTGTAGCAGGAAATCCTGAGATCAAACGAAAAGGTGTTACGAATTATTCCATCAACAGAATATTTACCACTCCCGACGGGAAAGGGGTAGTGTTTGTGGTAGAAAAAACTGTGGAAGACAGTACGGGAGTTTCTGTCAGATACATGGTAGAAACAGCTGTTGTAGATAAATAAGGTGAGAACAAAATGATTTCTGCGGGTATTATTGGAGCAACAGGATACGCCGGGGTAGAGCTTGTTCGTTTATTACTGAAACATCCTAAAATAAAAAAAATATATGTGAGTTCTGTCAGTTTTGAAGGGCAACAGTTGGAAGGCATGTATCAAAATCTTTTTGGATTGTGTGACTCCCAAGAAGGGGAGTTGTGCAGCAAGACTACAGGAGTGCTTTCTTCTGCGGAAGAGGTAGTAGAGTCCTCCGATGTTATTTTTACAGCTTTAC
>JAHLFV010000155.1 GCA_018883625.1 Candidatus Treponema excrementipullorum | reverse complement strand
GTGCCGTTGTAGATAAAAATAATATGGTAATTTTTTCTGTTATTCCAGAGTTGCAAGAAGGAACAATTCTGTCAGAAAATGACCTTATACAATTAATGTTAAACCATAGAGGAAACTATGTGTATCAAATAGATTTTCCCTTTAAAAATATTGACACTGCTCCTTTTGTTATAACGCAATTTTCTATGGAACACAAGGAACGTCCTTCGATATTTGTAGATATATTTTGGAGTGGTGGACTTGTATTGGTTTTTATTTTTGCTTTTTGTGCCATTATGGTTTTTGTTATTCTTCGTTCAATTACAAAGTCTGTTTTGGCTTTGGAAGAGGGAACAAGGAGAATTGCCGACGGGGAATTTGACTTAGAACTTGATTTAAAGGGAAGCAATGAGATAACCTCCCTCAGTTACTCCATTAACAAAATGCGTCAGGCTTTACGGGATGACCAATTCAGAAAGTCCCGATTTATTATGGGTATAAGTCATGATTTGAGAACGCCTATCGCTCTTATCAAAGGTTATGCAGAAGCAATTTCTGACGGTACTATAGATGATACAGAAATGCTGAAATCTTCTTTGGAAATTATTTGCCAAAAATCGCAACAACTAGATGACATGATAGAAGATTTACTTAACTTTGTGAAACTGAATACTCAAGAATGGAATAAACATGTAGAGGTGCGTTCTGTGTATCCTCTGCTTGAAGATTGTTTTCATCGTCTTCAATCAGACGGGATATTGTTACAGCGTCGGATCACCGGTTCCATAGATATTCCCCAGAGTACGCTTATAGCTACAGATGAAAAATTATTTATCAGAGTATTGGAAAATCTTACAGGAAATGCTTTACGCTACACGGAACAAAACGGCATAATAGATTTTTCTGCATGTATCCATGAGAATCAGCTTTGTATTTCTGTTTCCGACACAGGAATCGGTATATCTCAGGAAGATTTGCCCTACATATTTGATTTGTTTTATCGGGGAACTAACTCTCGCCGAGAAAAGGGAAGCGGATTAGGTTTGGCTGTGGTAAAAAGTATATTAGAATCCTTTAGATGGGATATAGAAGTTTTTTCTCAAAAAGGTTCCGGTTCCTGCTTTGTTGTACAAATTCCTTTGGTAAGAGGAGAATTACCCTGATTGTATCTTGATTACCAGGATTGAAAATAACACAAAGGTTTTAAACAACTTGTCTAATCTAACCGAATATAGTACACTGAACCCATAGTATATTGTTTTCCTTGGGTATAAAGTCGTAAGAGATAAGACCTTGGGGAGTATAAATAATTTAAGGAGTTTCTATGAAAACTGTATCTGCTTTACAGAAGGCTCGGTATGAGTACAAGCCTAAGTTGCCGGCTGTTTTGGCTGAAAACACACCGGAAAATATTGCAATAGAGTTGGGCAAACCTACAGAGGCTGTTGCCGATCAGGCTGAATTAAAACAGCTTTTTAAAAATACTTACGGTAAGCCTGAAGCTGTTTTCAAAAAAGGTAGCAATCCCGATGCAAACAAAAAACTTCGTGTTGGTATTATTCTTTCCGGTGGTCAGGCTCCCGGAGGACACAATGTTATTGCCGGTCTTTATGACGGAATCAAGAAGGGTAATAAAGACTCTGTAGTTTTTGGCTTTAAAGGTGGACCTTCTGGACTTATTGAAGGCGATTATGTAGAAATTACCGACGAATTCATGAATGAATACCGCAATACCGGTGGATTTGACATGATTGGTTCCGGAAGAACTAAGATTGAAACTCCAGAACAGTATGCAGCATCAGTTGCCACTGCAGAAAAACTTGATTTGGATGCTATTGTTATTATCGGTGGTGACGACTCCAATACAAACGCTGCTTTATTGGCAGAAAAATTTCTTGAATTGGGTAAAAAGACTCGGGTTATCGGTGTTCCCAAGACTATTGACGGCGATCTTAAAAATGAACAGATCGAAACAAGTTTCGGTTTTGATACAGCTTGTAAGACATACTCCGAGCTTATCGGAAACATTGGCCGTGACGCTAACAGTGCTAAAAAATACTGGCACTTTATCAAACTTATGGGCCGTTCTGCTAGCCACATCGCTTTGGAATGTGCTCTTCAGACTCAGCCCAACGTATGTTTGATTTCAGAAGAAGTTGAAGCAAAAAAAATGACTCTTCGCCAGATTACCGAAAATATTTGTTCTGTAATTGCTAAGAGAGCAGAAAACAAAGAGAATTTCGGTATAGTGCTTATTCCCGAAGGACTTGTTGAGTTTATTCCTGAAATGAAATCTTTGATTGCAGAGCTCAACGATACCATGGCAAAGAACGAGGCCGAATTTAACGCTCTTGCTGACTTTGCCGCTAAGAAATCTTGGTTACAGTCTCATTTGACAGCTGCTTCTTATGAAACCTTTGACTCTCTGCCCGAAGCTATTGCTGCTCAGTTCTTGGCAGACCGGGACCCCCACGGAAACGTACAGGTTTCCCGCATCGAAACAGAAAAGCTTCTTGTTTCCATGGTAGAAACCCGTCTTGCTGCTATGAAAAAAGAAGGAACATACACCGGCAAATTCAGTGCTTATACTCACTTCTTCGGTTATGAAGGTCGCTGTGCATTCCCCTCAAACTTTGATGCAGACTACTGCTATGCTTTGGGATATACAGCTTTCTTGTTGATTGCCAGCGGTGTTACAGGATATCTTTCCTCTGTAAGAAATCTTACTGCACCTGCACCGGAATGGACAGCCGGCGGTATTCCTTTAACTATGATGATGAATATGGAACAGCGCCACGGAACAAAGAAGCCCGTTATTCGCAAGGCTCTTGTAGAATTGGATGGTAAACCTTTCAAAGAATATGTTGCTCACCGTGATGAATGGGCTGTTACTACTAGCTACCTGTTCCCCGGTGCCATTCAGTACTATGGTCCTGCTGAGGTTTGTGATTTAACAACAAAGACCATTAAGTTGGAACGATGCTAAATTAAAAGTTTGCCTGTGGACCCATAATGATGTAAGTGGGGTACAGAGCTTATGGATAAAAGCTGTCCGAGGATTTCGGGTAGCTTTTTTTGTATATGATGTCGTGAGCTATATTCAGAGAGAAAATACCCGAAAGAGAGACAGTTTATACCTTTTTGTGTTCCGTTCTGGTATGAGCCAAGGCCATTTCGTGATGCCGTGTTTTTACAATGTACATGTTTTTGTCTGCAATTATCATGTGGTTTTCAAAATCTATGGGGAAAGATGTAGCTGTAGAACAACCAATAGATATACTTGTGGTATAATGTTGTCCCAGATGCCCGTTTCTTACCTTTTCTGTAATAATCTCTGCAATGCTTAAAGATTTTTCCAAGGTTGTTTTGGGAAGTAAAATCAGAAATTCATCACCCCCGATTCTGAAAATCAAATCGGTTTCTCTGACACTGCTCTGTATGGCTTTACTACAAAGAACTATGTATTCGTCTCCAATAATATGTCCGAAGGTATCATTGACTGTTTTTAATCCGTCAATGTCGCACAGTAAAAAAGACAGAGGAAGTGATTCTTTTACAGCAAGTTTAAGTTTTTGTATTTCCAAATAGTGTCGGTTATAGACAGAACACAGAGGGTCTACAAAGACTTTTTCTTTGAGAGAAGAAAAAAAGTCCTGCATAGATTGTAATGTGTAAAAAATCAGTACTTTCCCTCTGATTGTCCGTAAGTTTTTCTTTAGTATTTCATTTTCTTGCAAATAGTACACTTCACCCGTATCTTCTTTTTGCAATAAAACCGTATTCAAACCTTTTTCCGGGTGTATGTAATCTTTTGAAAAATCTATGACAGTGAAATAATTTATAATATCTTGTTTTGAGTGTAATACATTTCTGTTTTTCCAAATTCCGGGACAAAGAGTTCTTGCATTTGCATTACCGTAAATAATAATGTCTTTTCTGTCTAGAAAAAAAACAGCAAAAGGAATACTTTCCAAAGCTTCTTCCGAACCGATTGAAGTAATCAGATCTGTTTCATCATAGTGCAGGGTGAGATAAATGATAAGAACGCAACCGGTTTTTAGTATTGGGGTGAGCCATAAAGCTGCATCAGAGGTCAAAAAAGTTCGATAAAAATTGGATAATATGTATAATAAAGCCGCAAACAAGATTGTGATGCATTCGATCCGATTTTGTGTATTGGGCTGTTTAATTTTATACAATAACATAATTAGCCCTATTGTAAGCAATGTGTAATTATAGGTTGAATGCACATAAAACCATATATGATATACGTCTGTGAGTTGTCTCAGCGGGTTGTAGTATATTTCGTACTTTGTTGTGATAAACAGAGTATGATAAGGGGCTATCAAAGCTAAAAATGAGGTAATGATAGGTATTATCATCAACCATTGTAAATATTTCATCAGGTGTATTTTATAGGGAAAAGCATAGGCAAAAGAAAAATAAAATGCAAAAACTACACTGAAAGGCATAACTGCATACATCAAAGATGTCAGTGTTGGTAAGAGTTGTATATCACCTACAATGTAATACAATCCTACGAACAGTTCCCATGCAGACATGGACAGAGCAAAGTATTTAAAATATTTCAAGGCCGGAATACGGGTTTTCCTCTTGAAAGCCAATCCAAAAACACCCATGCATATAAGAGAAACCACTATTCGTGATAAACCGTAAAAAAAAGTAAAATTCATGTTAAAACCTTACAACTATCCCCTTATTTATTATATTTCAAATTGTTAAAAAAACAATAATTTACAAGCTTTTTTTTTCCGTAGACAATTATCGCTGTAATCGATATACTGTGATCAGTGGAGAAAAAGTAGTAAAATGCCAACATATGAATATGAATGCGAAGCTTGTAACAAGCATTTTGAAGTGTTTCAAAAAATGTCGGACATGCCCTTATCAGAATGCCCTGACTGCAAAGGTCACGTACATAGAGTTTTAAGTGCAGGAATAGGAATATCATTTCAGGGATCTGGATTTTATGTCAATGATAGCCACAGTGCTCCTGCTTGTAGCGGTTCTTGTCCTGCCGGTTCTGCCTGTAAATCTTAGGGGAAATTCATGAAGAATCACTCAGCACGTTTTTTTTGTGAAAACTGTAACACAGAAGTTAGCCGAGACGCAAAGTTCTGTACCAATTGCGGTCATTTTTTTGCTTCTGTCCGCTGTCCCAACTGCGGAGAAATCGGTGGACCTGCTGAGTTTAAAGATGGTTGTCCCCATTGCGGCTATGCCATGGATTTATCGTCTTATGGCATAGATAATGCAAAGGCCAAGAGGAAAAAGGAAAAATCAGCCAAAAATAGGGCTGGTTTTAAGGACGAAAAGTTACCTATATGGATTTATGTGGTGACCATATCTGTTTTAATTGCGGTTATTCTTTTTGCTTTTGCTTTTTACCGATAACCGGATTTCCAAAAAATGAGTCGCATCTAATATAACAAAGAAAGGGCTGTCCATTCTTGTGGGACAGCCCTTTCTTTGTTTATCTCATGGCCAGGGTCAGTTCAGGCTCTGTTTCTATTACCTCTGCCTGAAAACTTTTGATACCTTCTTTTGTTTTCAGGGAGCCGTCTGCAATAAAATCGCCTACATGCAATTTAATGGGACGATCCGGCGTAAATTCTGCCTGTGCCTGATTCAATTTGGAAACAGATCCGCTGAACAAGGTTCCTTCTTTGGGGTGAATAAACAGAATAGTACCTTCATCATTATCATATAATGTTACTACATCAGGCTTTAAAAACATCTTCAGTTTTTCCAACTGGGCACCTTCTGTAGCTGTAACATATCCTCGAACTCCCAAAATTCTGGCTTTTTCCATTTCTTCTTCTTCCCAGTTTTCCGGTACCAACAAAATGACCTTTGGTTTATGGCTTAAGGCACAAAGAAGATGCTGTGTAAACAGCTTCCAGTGACGGGGATACTCAAGGGCATTGATAATGACAACCTGAGGTGAAATCTCCTCTATGTTGTCTAAAGCCTTCAAAAGCCACCTATAGGCAATTGTGTCATAGCCAAGTTGCTGAGCTGTTGCCTGTAAGGCAATACTTTCTTTTTGTGAGTCCGATACAATAAGCGCTTTCATTCTGTCCCCAAGTTTTCTACAGTGTAATCATAAATCTGCCATATTCCATCCCGTTGACGGACGTAATAGACATATTGTTTCTTTTCATAAAAGGTATTGTACTTAAACCACTGGGTTGTTGTTACGATTCCTTCTGTCTGAGTGTATTCTGTTTTATCGATTGTGAATCGTTCTGGAATAGCAACAACGTCTCCGTCTATGCGAGAGAGTTGCAAGTCTGCTTTGTAAGAATCAAGCATTCTGGCCCGTTCTATTGCAGATGCCGTTTTGTATTTTCTTGCCCGAACCGGATCTCGCTGTAACATTTCTTCTAAGTCCATGTAGAGGAAAAATTGATCCCACAGGCTTCGCTGACGGGCAATAATAGTC
>JAHLFV010000154.1 GCA_018883625.1 Candidatus Treponema excrementipullorum | reverse complement strand
CTATCCAGGAATCCCGCATGGGACAGGTGGACTATTTAATTTTATTGGAAGTTTTTTTTGACATAAGTCAATCTTTATCGCCGGAACAACCCCGTTTGACTAATGTGAAGGAAATAAAATGGTCTTTGTATTTACCCGACACCGAAGAAAAAATTGCCTACGGCAGTAAAAATACTCCGAAAACAAGTAAAAATCATGACGCAAGAGAAGACATCAGTTCATTCGGATATCAACTTGCAGAAGAAATAGAAAAATCGATAATAAGATAACTGGGAGGAATTATGAAAAGGATTTTAGCTATTCTGTTATTGACAGTATCAATAGGTATAATAGGTTTTGCTGCATCAAAACCTACCATCGATGGTCGAGCCATAGTAGCCGAAGAAGGTGTTCTACCTAAAGGACTTTTTGCAAAAACAGTGGGATATCTTCCGGGAGACAGTGTCAGCGTCACAAATCCCGCAACAGGCATAACCATCAATGTACTGGTATTAGGCTCTATTGATCCATCTAACGGAGTTGCTATCATGCTTTCACCGGAAGCAGCAGAAAAGCTTTTTATAACTCCCGGTGTTAACACACAGGTAAAAGTTACAAAACGGACTGGCTCTTTAGATGAGGTTTCCTCCGGATTAGCCTTGTTACAGGGAGAAGATATACCGGATGATCTAAAAGCTGAAATAGAAAAACAAATTGCGGCAATGGAAGAAAAGAATTCTACAGAGCCTGTTGATACAATACCTGTGGAAGAAACTTTTGAAGAAACCCGCGATGAGCCTGCCGAAACAGTAGAAGCTGTTGTTTCAGAAAAAACCGGTGCTGTGGTACCGGCGGAACCTAAAGATGTTGTTCCGGCGGAACCTAAAGATGTTGTTCCGGCGGAACAGAATACTATTGTTCCAGCGGAACCTAAAGATGTTGTTCCGGCGGAAACAGAAAATACAGAACCAGAAGAAGTGACAGAAACAGAACCTGCCGAAACAGCAGAAACCGTCGTTTCAGAAAAAACCGGTGCTGCAATACCATCTGAAACAGAAGTTACAGAACCGGAAGAAGTGACAGAAACAGAACCTGCTGAAACAACAGAAACCATTGTTTCAGAAAAAACCGGTGCTGTGGTACCGGCGGAACCTAAAGATGTTGTTCCGGCGGAACCTAAAGATGTTGTTCCGGCGGAACAGAATACTATTGTCCCGACGGAAGACTTAGAAGAAGATTCTCCCATCGAAGAAGTTATTGTTATACAGGAAGACATCGGATTGTACGAAAGTAAAGAAATAGCAAAAGAACCGATAACTCCGGTAAAACCCACAGAATCTGAACCGGAAGAAGAAAAAGTAATTCCTGCAGAAAACACAAAAGAACCGGCTCCTATAGAAGAAATAGTTACTGAAGATAAAACTCCGGCAGAAAAAGACCTTGCAGAAGAATCGGTAAAATCAACAGATACATCTTTAGTAGATCCTTTTGCTCCCATTATCTTGGTTCCCGCCGAAGAAAGACTACCAGAAGAGAAGGATACTATCGATAACGATACCATGGTCATAACCCCTGTACCTCTTTCAACTGAGGAAGAAGTTACCGTGGAACCTGTAGTTCCAGAAAGTACTCTTGTTATGAGAGAGGATTGGAATATTGTTCCTACCCTTTCCCAACTTGAAAGGGGAAAATACTACGTTCAATTTATAACTTTAGCAGAAGAAGAAAATATTTTAAGAATCATGGCAGCCTACAGTCAAAAATATCCTATAGTGCTGGTTCCTCTGACTAACGGCAGTGCATATCAAGTTATGGTAGGTCCTTTAAGCGTCCACGAGTACGGTATGATCTTGGCACGATTTAAAGAGTTGGGCTACAAAGATGCCTTTGCAAGAAAAATAAACTAATGCAGTAAAACTGTCCCGAAGTTGTGTCTGCCTTTCAACTTTCGGGCAGTTATACCTTAAGACAAAAATCCCCCTGCCAACTCTCGCAGTGGGATTTTTTATTCCATGTTAGGATTAAAATACAGTACCTGCCGGAATGATTGCGTTTTTATGAATAACAATAATACCGGAAGAAACATAGAATTCTCCGTGGGGACCGTATTCTCCGTCTTCATAGGTTTTACCGCTTACGCCGATTTGACAATTATCTCCGATGCGGGCATTTTTATCTATGATTGTACCGGAAATCTTACAGTTCTTACCGATACCTAAGTGAGGAATACCTTTATTGGCGTTAGTAACTCTCTCTTCATCATTTTCATAGAAGTCAGCACCCATACAGATAACTCCCTTAAGCTCTGTACCGGATTCAATAATAGTTCGAACACCGATAATAGAGTCGGTAATAGTTGCATCTGTAATAACACATCCTTCTGTTGCCAAAGAACGATCCATAACCGCTCTGTTTAACTTTGAAGGAGGCAAATTTCTCGGATGAGTATAGATTGGAGCTTCTTCATCGTAGAAGTTAAATTTGGGAGCAATTTTTGTTAAATCCAAGTTGGCATCATAGAAACTGCGAATAGTTCCGATATCTTCCCAATATCCGTCATATACATAAGAATTGACCTTGCAATTTTTAATAGCTAAAGGAATGATCTCTTTACCAAAATCGGTAAAATTATTATCCAAGGCAGTTTTCATAACATCTGCATTGAAAATATAAATACCCATAGAAGCCAAGTATTCTTTGCCTTCCGGTCTTCCTTCTCTGGCATTTTCTGGAATCTTCCAATCACTGATATCCATATCGGGGGCTGGTTTTTCCATAAAAGCTGTAATTCGGGAATTTTCATCAATTTTCATGATACCCAAACCGGAGGCATCTTCTCTTGTAACGCAAGTGGTGGCGATAGAAATATCAGCACCAGTTTCTTTATGTTTATCCAAAAAGGCTTTCAGGTCCATACGATACAACTGATCACCTGAAAGAATAATGTAATGAGTAGGATTCTGTGTTTCAAAGTGTGTAAAATTTTTGCGTACGGCATCTGCTGTTCCCTCATACCATCCTGAGTGTTCCAAGGTTTGCTCAGCAGCCAAAATTTCTACAAACCCATGAGAAAATCTGTCAAAATTATAAGAGCTGGAAATATGCATGTGCAAAGAAGCAGAATTAAACTGTGTCAACAAGTAGATCCTATTAAAACCAGAATTGATACAGTTAGAAATAGGGATGTCAACTATACGATGACGACCACCGAACGGAACAGCCGGCTTGGATCTCTCCTTAGTCAGCGGAAACAATCGGGTTCCCTTTCCTCCTCCAAGAATAATTGACAAAACCTTAGTCATAAAGCCCTCCAAATATGTAAATCACACAATAATATAGACTACACTTAGATTATAAACCTCTTTCTTCTAAAATGCAAATAAAAATCTCCAAAATTCAAGAAAAAGTTTTAATCTTTCCAAAAACATAATTAAGAAATTACGGTGGATAACATAGACATGATTTTATATCCCGGGTATATCGGGCTTCCCATAGCAATTTCTACCGGAACCCGATTTTATACCTAAAGATAAGTGTCACAATACTGTTTTGTCATAGAACTTTACCGGGAAGTATCGCTATTTTTTCTCTATACACCTTTCTTAAAAACACCACGCAGAGCAAAACCGCTATAATTTCTGCTATGGGAAATGACAGCCAAATATAGTTCAGTACTCCGATAAAAGACAAAAGCCAAGCTACTGGAAGCAAAACACAAAGCTGTCTTATAAGAGATACCATAAGGCTCAAAACAGCATGTCCCATGGATTGAAACAAAGAGGTACAAATAACTGAAAAAGCAGCAAATATATAGCTGATGCTTATAAGACGCAGTGCAGGAATCCCTATATCATACATTGTCTGGGAAGCATTAAAAAACTGCAATAAAGTTTTGGGAAAAATCTGAAAAATTAAAAAGCCTATTCCCATAATTAAAAAAGCGTATATATTTGCATCCCGAATGGTGTGAATGATTCTATCTTTGTTTTTTGCACCGTAATTATATGAAATAATTGAAATTATTCCGTTATTTAAACCAAAAACCGGCATAAAAACAAAGCTTTGCAGCTTAAAATAAATTCCAAAGAAAGCTATAGCTGTAGAGGAAAAAGCTGCCAAAATTTTATTCATCCCAAATGTCATAACAGAAGTTATGGAAGCCATAAAAATAGAAGGAATACCTATGGAATAAATTTCTTTAATAGTCTGCCCGTGTAACCTCAAATCTTCAAAATGAAAATCGATTTCCCTATTTTTTTTGATGTTCAGAAATGCCCCTAAAAACATACTGGCAATCTGACCGACTACCGTAGCAATAGCCGCCCCTGCTACACCCATTGCAGGTAGACCGAAATACCCAAAAATCAAAATCGGGTCCAAAATAATATTTATCACGGCTCCCAAACCTTGGGTATACATAGAAAACAAAGTTTTACCTGTTGCCTGCAAAAGTTTTTCAAAAGTAACTTCCAAAAATAACCCAAAGGAAAAAACACAACAAATGTTCAAATACTGAACACCGTAATCAATAATTTCCGGTATATCTGTTTGACTCCTAAAATAGAAAGGTGAAAAAAACAACCCGAAAATCAAAAATACAAGGCTACCGCAAATATTCAAAAATATACCGTTTTTTGCAACTCTGCTAACAGCTTTATAGTCCTTTTTTCCCAAATTCATGGATAAAATAGCATTAATACCTACACCGGTTCCCACACTGATGGCTATCATTAAGTTTTGAATAGGAAATGCCAAAGAAACAGCTGTTAAGGCATTTTCTCCTATGCGGGAAACAAAGATGCTGTCCACTATATTATAGAGGGCTGTTACCAACATGGACAGCATCATAGGTAAGGACATAGAAAGTATCAATTTGGCAATGGGTTCCGTACCCATTTTATTTTGTTCTGTAGTCAAATTGTGTCTCCGTTATATCTTACCGACTGAAAGTCAGGGACTGATCACTGGTAAATGACTCTCCCGGTTTAAGACGATTCAAACCGAACTTTTCTTCCCATAAGTGTTTTGTATTGGTAAAATCAGGTAATCCGAACCAGGGTTCAATACAGACAAATCTACACTTGCCGGGATTTTGCCACAAAACAACATAAGGATAATCTTTTACGTTAACTTTAACTTTTTCACCGGAGACTTTGTGTACCAAAGCTATCCAAGAAGAAGTAAGACCTGTCAGAATATGTCCGTCACCGAAAAAGTTGTCTTTTAAAACAATTTCTCTGTGGTTAACATGCGGATATTTTTCTGTTACCAAAATCTGTTTGTCTTTTTGAGCACTTTTTAGAAAAGCATCTTCTGCAGGAATAATTTGCTGTATGTCTTCTTCTTTTTCAAACTCCAAAACATAGTTTTCAGCAGATTCCTTTTCTGTATTTTGGGGACAAAGCAAAGCCGTGTGGCTTCCCAAACCGAATAAAATATCCTTGTTGTCGGAGTTTTTCACAGTTGTCTTAAAACTTACTTTTTCTCCTTCAAGCACATATTCTGTTTCAAAAACAAAAGACCAAGGATATGCTTTCAATGTTTCTTCATTTTCGGTTAATCGAAACACTGCCCGGGTTTCGGAGCTTTCTACCAAGCTGTGTTCTAAATCTCTGGCAAAACCGTGATTGGGCATCGTGTACTTTTTTTCTTCCCATATCATGTACCCTTCTTTTAACCGTCCGGTAATGGGAAATAAAATGGGAGCATGAAAGCGCCATACCTCGGGATTTCCGCACCACAAATATTCCTTTCCGTCCTTGATCCGTTTTACACTGTGTAACTCTGCACCTTTAGTGTCGATTTCTACCTGTAAAAAATCATTTTTTAACCGTACTTTCATTTAAGACTCCTTGTAAATCGGGGTAAAAAAAAGAGATGCCCGAAGACATCCCTTTTTTATCCTGCAAAAGAACTATTTGCTCAATGCAGTTGCAACGTCAACGGCTACAGCAACTGTAGCACCAACCATAGGATTGTTTCCCATTCCCAAGAATCCCATCATTTCTACGTGGGCAGGTACGGAAGAAGAACCGGCAAACTGAGCGTCAGAGTGCATACGTCCCATAGTATCTGTCATACCGTAAGAAGCAGGACCGGCTGCCATGTTGTCAGGATGCAATGTTCTACCTGTACCGCCACCGGAAGCTACAGAGAAGTATTTCTTACCCTTTTCTACACACTCTTTTTTGTATGTACCGGCAACAGGATGCTGGAAACGGGTGGGGTTTGTAGAGTTACCGGTAATAGATACGTCTACACCTTCATGCCACATTACAGCAACACCTTCACGAACATCGTCAACACCATAGCATTTTACTTTGGCACGGTTACCCTTTGAGTAAGGAATCTCTTTAACAACCTTTAATTCACCGGTGTAATAATCAAATTTTGTCTGTACGTATGTGAATCCGTTGATACGGCTGATGATCTGAGCGGCATCTTTTCCCAAACCGTTCAAAATACAGCGGAGAGGCTCTTTGCGAACTTTGTCTGCTTTAGCTGCAATTTTGATTGCGCCTTCGGCAGCTGCAAATGATTCGTGTCCTGCCAAGAAAGCGAAACACTTTGTTTCTTCTCTTAACAAACGGGCAGCCAAATTTCCGTGACCTAAACCGACTTTTCTGTCTTCTGCAACAGAACCGGGAATACAGAATGCCTGCAAACCGATTCCGATAGCTTCTGCTGCGTCAGCGGCAACTTTACAACCCTTTTTGATTGCGATAGCAGCACCGGCTACATAAGCCCATTTTGCATTTTCAAAAGCAATAGGCTGAGTTTCTTCCACAGTTTTATAT
>JAHLFV010000153.1 GCA_018883625.1 Candidatus Treponema excrementipullorum | reverse complement strand
CCGGGCAAATGTTCTATAACGATACTCCACCCTGTTGAAATTCTGTTCTCCGCCATAACAACTCTTCCCTGTCCACAGGCAGTAACTTCAGAGCCTGTAGGGATACCGTAGTCAATACCGTAGTGTAAGCTGGTAGAAGAACCACCACCGGTGTAAGCATATACCCGTCTATCTCCAAAAAATGAAGTACGCCTTGTAGCTGTAGTGGGGGGAACAAAAGCAGAATTCAAGTACACAGAAGCCGAATCAACAGTAAACAAAATGTCATTGAGTCTTTCGATTTGATTCATTCTTGCCGGACTGACATCTGTTTTTATATCTGTATTTTTACTATCAAGCTCAATTGTTTCACTGACAAAGTCTTTTTTTTCTATAGAAATTGGCAGTGAAAATTTCTTATAGTCCCGACCATATGCACTGTACATTACCGTAACAGTATAAGCTCCGGCGTTTTGCCATGTTGAAAGGGGCAATAGTGCACAAAGAGTCAATGGTGTGTTACTATTTCTTTTGGTATTCCCTTCCAAATCAAAAAAATCTGACTTTGTTTTATCTTCAAAGACAAGTACAGCTTTTGTTTCGGAATAATTTTCTTTACTCAATTCCTTATTCGGTTCAAAATCCATTTTTACAATTACAGGATCGCCGGGTTGTACGACTTCCGTATATGTTACAAAAATTGAATATTCCTCTCCTCTATAAAGAGCAGTAGCCGGCTCCAAAGAAAAAACACTATAAGAGGTAAAACATGTAACTAATAGTAAACAAAACAATATTTTCTTCATAAAAAAAAGTATACATGGATTTATCACTTCATGCAAGTTTCAAGAAAAAAATAATAAAAAAAAAGAAATTTTTTTGTTGTGAGACAGTTGACAAAAAAAAAATATCCTGCTATATTAATGGAGCATTCAGCAATGAATGATGGGCTACTAGCTCAGTAGGTAGAGCAACGCCCTTTTAAGGCGTGGGTCACTGGTTCGAATCCAGTGTAGCTCATAAGGGACTGATTCCGTGGATTTTAAGGATTCGGTCCTTTTTTTTAATGACTTTTGTACCACATCCGTTTTAAAGCCCCAAATATACCATAAATTCCAACCTAGGTAGTTTTTAAATCATTTTTTTTCACATACACCTATAGCGATTGTGCAAAATCCGACATATTGTCTTTACTTCACTTTTTATTTGATTTTTAATAAATTTTTTACAAATTTTTAATTTATTATTGATAAAATATCCTTAATAATATATATTCTTATTAAAGATTAATTCTTAGGAGTGCACTCGTGATACAGCGAAATACAATTCAGTGTTCCGTGGTATTGGAAACAGTACAAAAGATGCAGTGCCATCCCAGTGCCGACGAAGTGTATGATGAAGTTGTACAGCATCATCCTTCCATTAGCAAAGGGACGGTATATCGTAATCTTAACAGGTTGGTTGACATGGGAAGGCTGGGTAAGATTGAAGTTCCAGATGGAGCAGATCGTTTTGATCATATCTGTACAAAGCATTACCATGTCAGATGTGAAAAATGCGGCAAGGTCTTTGACGTAGACATGGAGTATGTGCCTGATTTTGAGTCAGGTATAAAAGATACTCATGGTTTTGACTTTACGGGATGCGACATTATGTTCAGAGGCATTTGTCCCCTATGTAAAGCAAAGGAACAATAAAATTGAAATTATGGAGACTTCGCTACAAATGAGGTCTCTATAATATAAAGGAGTTTTTATGAGAAGCATTACAACTTTTGATTTGCAGTATGCACATCGATTTTACGGATTTAAAGGAGAGGCTCAGTATTTGCACGGTCATACCGGTGTTGTAACTATTGAAGTGGAAGACACAGTAGAACCTGGTGTTAACATGGTGTTTCCCTGTAACGAGATTCAAAAAACGGCTTGGAATGTTTTGAAGAATTTTGATCATGCATTGATTTTACGCGAAGATGATCCCCTATTACCTGCAATTTTGAAGGTATACGATGAACAGGGAATACGTAACGGTGCTCCTAACAATGTTATGAAGGGAGAAGCTTTCAAAACTGAATTAGCCACAGCATATCCTGACTGTCGCTTGGTTGTTACAAAGGAAACCATGACTGTAGAAGGTATGATTAAAATTATTTACGACCTGTTGAAAGACAAGCTTAATATTGCCAAGATTACCTTCACCAGTGGAGTTAATGCCGGTAGTCAGGAATACACACCAAGCTTAAAAATCGATCGCTGTCCTTTGTGCGGTATTGCACTTAATGAAAATGGTGTATGTCCCAAGTGCGGTTATAAAAAATAACCTTTGAGGCTATCGGGAGCCTAGACTTCCGATTGTAGAAAGAATACAGACGGCCATGGATTATTCCATGGCTGTTGTTTTTGAATCATTCAAGTTTTATATTTCTATATACTAAAGTTTATTTTTTTTATATAATGGATATATGAGTACACTATCTAAATTGCCGGATCTAGGTCAAGGAAAATTAAAGCCTTCGATTATTGCCCTTGATTTAGACGATACGTTATTGAGGGATGATTTAACAATTTCCGATTATACCGTTGAGACACTGCGCAGGGCTACAGATGAAGGGATATATGTTACCCTTTGTTCAGGACGTCCCGATAATGCAATTTTACCTTATGTTCGTCAGCTGGAAATTGCAGGAAAACAGACAGGACGTTTTTTGATTGCCCAAAACGGAACATCAATTACAGATTTACATCTTAGAAAAGAAATTTATTCACACCTTACAGATGCCTCTTCATTGATCACAGCCTATCGGGAAGCAAAAAAAATGGGGTTGGCAGCAGAGGTTTTGAGTCCATCTACCATTTATGCTTCCGTAGAAAATGAATGGACGATGCGGGATAAAACCGTTTCTAAACTTAAGTTTGAAGTTGTTGACGACTTTGAACATTTTTTGATGAAAAGATTTCCTAAAATTGTTATTCCCGGTGATCCGGAACTTATTCAAAAACTCTTAGTAAGAATGAAAAAACTGTTAGGGGATATTTGTCTTGTTATGACAACAAAACCTTTTTATTTGGAAATACAGTCAAAGGACAGCGGAAAAGGGGAGGCTCTTATGTGGTTAGCCAGTTACATAGGTTTAGACACAGAGAGAGTTATGAGTTTCGGTGACAGCATGAATGACGTTTCTATGATGCAAAAGGCACCCCTTTCTGTTGCAATGATAAACGGGTTAGATGAAATAAAGGCTCTAGCACGTTTTAATACGGAATACACAAATAACGAAGACGGTGTCGCCCGATTCCTTAATGCTTATGTGCTTTAGTTGTAATGACTGCATATAAGCATAAGCTTTAAAAATAAAGAGGATTTCCTTGAGTAACTCAATGGAAATCCTCTTTTTACTGACAAATTGTTACTGCAATTCCTACTTGATGGAAGAATTACAGACCTCTTATCCGTTTTTTCAATGGCAAAATTGCAGCCGGATATACAGACAACTCGTCTATTCCTGCTTTTACAAATCGCTCGGTTAATTCAAAGTCTGAGCCTAACTCACCGCAAATACCTACCCAAATACCGTTTTTATGGGCATTTTCGGCAACCATTTCTATGAGTCGTAATACTGCTTCATGATGTACATCACAGTATTTTTCCAAACGCTCATTCTGTCTGTCAATGGCCAATGTATACTGAGTCAGGTCATTGGAACCTACGCTGAAAAAGTCGACTTCTTTTGCCAATATGTCACTGATTACAGCAGCAGCAGGAGTTTCGATCATGATACCGACTTCTTTAGGCATTGCATAAGCGACCTGTTCTTTTTCCAACTGCTGTGCAGCTTTTTTAATGGTATCTTTGGCAGACTTTATTTCATCTAAAGCGATAATCATAGGGAACATGACAGCAACATTTCCTACAACTGATGCCCGCAGGATAGCTCGTAACTGGGTCATGAATACATCGGGACATTCAAAACAAAGCCTCAGAGCTCTGATACCTAAGGCTGGGTTTTCTTCCGGTTGCAGAGGAAGACAGGGAGCGGTTTTGTCTGCACCAATATCCAAAGTTCTGATTACCAATAATCTTCCTTTGAGTTTTTTTGCAGCTTCCGTATAAACTTCTGTCAGCTCTTCTTCACTGGGAAGTGTAGCTCGTCCTAAGTACATGAACTCACTTCTGAATAAGCCCACACCTTCACCGCCAGTTGAAACAATAGCTTCAATATCTTCCAAATTCCCGGCGTTACCGTATACTTTTACCTTCTGTCCAGAACTTGTAATGGCTTCCACATCTTTGAGCGTTTCCAGTTCCTTTTTCTCGTTATCGTAAGCTTCTCGTTTTTTTGTAGCATCTTTGAGAGCCTTTTCATCGGGTTCTATGATTACTGAACCTTCTAATCCGTCAACTACGCAGAGTTTACCGGTCAATTCCGGGCAAAGTTTTATTTCCGGTGAGATAACAGCCGGAATTCCCAAAGAGCGGGCAAGAATAGCGGTATGAGAAGTTCTACTACCTTTACAGGAAACAAGAGCCAATAATTTTGAACGATCAAACATAAGTGTTTGACTGGGAGTTAACTCTTCTGCAATCAAAATAATCGGATCATCATGGCCTATATCCAAATCGGTAGGCTGTCCCTGCAAAATCTGCACAACTCGTTTAGAAACATCGGTAACATCTGCACCTCTTTCTGCGATATATGCACTTCCGGATTCAGCAAGATCTGCAGCAAACTGCTTTGAAACCTGCATAACCGCATATTCGGCACAACAGTTGGCACTGCGAATCAAATTTCTCATTCCATCGAGGAAATCGTCATCCTGCAACATCATACTGTGGACCATAAAAATGTCGGCAACTTCTGGTCCGGAATTTTCCAATGCCCGGTCATACAACACCATAAGCTGGTCTACAGCTTCGTTACAAGCCTTCAATAACCGTTCTATTTCTGCTTCAGAATCCGTAATCTGCACCCTACAAAAATCTTCCGGTTTATTTGTAGAAGATTCGGCATAGAGCAATTTTCCTTGTGCTATACCGGCTGATACAGCTGTACCCTTATATGTTGTCATTAAAAATTTTCTCCCATAAAAGTTTCAACAGCTTTGATAGCCTCTGCTTCATCGGCACCTGAAGCTGTAACCTTAACGGTGTCACCTTGTTTGACTCCGAGCTTCATTAGGGCAAATAATTTTTTTACACTGGCATCTTTTCCGTTAAAAGACATAGTAATCTCACTGGAAAACTTTGCAGCCTCTTTAACAAGAATTCCTGCCGGGCGAGCATGTAAACCGTCTGCAGCTTTTACTGTGAATTCGAATTCTTTCATTTTAATCCTCCAAAATTAGTATGTGTCTATATATCCTATTCACTCGGAATACGGGTACCATATTCAGTTTGCAATTTTGAAATGTGTATTATCAAATAGGATTGTTCCTCTTTTCCTATTATACATGAAAACTCAGATTCAAGAAAGGATTTTATTTTATGAACGCAGGAAAATGCTTGAGGGTAAGTAGTGGTCATAATATCGAAGAGAGGTACGTCTCCTTTATCTGCGTAATTCTGCCCCTGTAAAAGTTTCTGTATCAGAAAAGAGATATGAGTAATAAAACGCTGCCAAGATATGGAATCTTCATCTATATCCTGTTGAATATACTGTATGGCAATATCCGCTATTTTTTCTGTAGTTAAAACAATGGAATTGATTTTCTTGTTGTTAGGACCTAATTCTGCACCGATAAAATGCAACGCTAAAAAACTTGCTTCATCTTCAGGAAAGACAACACCTGTTGATTCTTTGATAATGGATAAAGCATTCAAAGCCACATCAAATTCATCAGGATATAACCTTTTAATGGAGGGAAGTAGCGGATTTTTTAACACTATATTTTGAGTGAGTCGCTGAAGAGCAGCACTGATATGATCCGTTAAGGTTATATATATGCTGTCGTGAAGTTCTTTTTTTAAAGAGCTCTTTGCTTGGGAAATAATTTGTTCCGCAAGCAAAATGTGTTCTACAGGAATATCCTGTATAATTTGCTGAAAATGGTTACTGGTTTCTCGATTGTGAAGGGTGAATATTTTTTCAATGCGGTTGTTATCAACGTAGGAGCCTACTTTCTGTTGAAAAGCCAGCCCTCTGCCCATAACAATTTTTTCCGTATTGTTATTATCTGTGCATACCACAGCATTATTGTTAAGAATTTTGATTATTTTCAAATATTCACTCATTCACCAAACTCCGGTAGTATTTGGGAGGTCTCCCTCCCAAAAATTTTATTTTTCTGCCTTTAACAACAATTCACCCTGTTTTACAGATGAACCTACAGCAGGTACTACCTCAAAAGAAGAATATTCATAGGAGTTGCTAACTACAACAGGAGTTACTATGGGATATCCGGCCTCTTTGATTGCTGCAATATCGAATTTAAGAAGCAGTTGACCTTTTTTCACTCTGTCATCTTCTTTAACCAACATTTCATACCCTTTACCTTTCAGTTCTACGGTATTCATACCTACATGAACTAAAACTTCTGCTCCGTTGTCGGCGGTTACTCCCACAGCGTGCAATGTATCAGGAACAACAGACACAACTCCGTCGCAAGGGGCATATACTTCACCGATACTTGGGTCAATTGCACACCCGTTTCCCAAAGCTTCACTGCTGAATGCTTCATCTTCTACATCTTTTAATGCAACTATGGTACCTGTTACAGGAACATAAATCTCCACGGCAGTATTTGACTGCTCCGGCTCCTGTTGTTGCATTCCCAAAAACTTAAAGATTTTTTGTGTAAATGATTCTTTTGCCATAAATCCTCCTAGAAAAACTCCGCGGAAAACTACTGCATAAAAAAAAGGCAAACCCATCCGTCCCATATAAGAAACGTTTAGGTTTTGCCTGTTTCAATTTCATTGTTACAGTAACAATCCTTCACTGGTATTC
>JAHLFV010000152.1 GCA_018883625.1 Candidatus Treponema excrementipullorum | reverse complement strand
GTAAAGGAAAAATCAAAGAATTTTATGACGGAGAATTACAACAACGGGAACTATTAGGTTTCTCACCTTTTTCTCGGATGATACGTTTTGTGTTCCGGTCAAGTTCCGAAGAAGCTGCCGCAGATGCAGCAAAAGGCGCTGCAGATATTTTTTTAAATCAACAACATAAGTTACAGTTACCGGTAGATATTTTAGGGCCTTCCCCTTGCCCGCTGTCAAAAATTTCTGCTAATTATCGTTGGCAAATTATATTACGGGGAGAAAAAATGCACAATCTGCATCTTTTGGGTAGCAATTTTTTCTTTGGCTATAAAACACCTCCCAATGTATACATAGAAGCAGACGTAGACCCGGTAAATTTGCTGTAACGTCAGGACAACAGAAATTTCCTCCCAAGTACGCTCCGATACAACACTTTGAGTTACAGCCCCCTATACGGTTTCTGTACCCTACTAGTGGCAGTAAAAACAAAGTTGCAATCTACCTATTAGTGACGACGTGTTCCCGTGAAATTTACATTCCATAAAAAAAGTCCCTGGGGTGGTGCTGTAGGACCCGCCAAAGACCTATCTTTGGCATCGATGATGTATTGAAAAAAGGTTTTATCTTTTCCCTGTTTTTCGTAATAAATCAGAGAACCAATAACAGAACGAACCATTTTCCACAGGAACGCATTAGCCTGAATTTCAAAAACAAGTTTTTCTCCCTGCGGATAAAAAACTGCTGATTCGATATACCGGTATTTTGAAGGCGACATATCTCCTGCAGCAGCAAAAGTCGTACAATCCATTTCACCTTGAAGACAAGAGGCCATTTTGTTTAGTACGGTCATATCAGGTCTATGTCGTAAGGGCCACAAATATTTGATTTCATGAGCTCCGGGAACTATTCCGGGACTGAGAAAATATCGATACGTTCTGGAAACTGCCGAAAACCGGGAATGGAAAGACTCTTCTACTTTTTGTGCACTACGTATCCGTATGTCTTGAGGCAACATACTGTTGAGAGCCATCACATAATTATCAGTGGGAATAGAATCTATAGGAGAATAAAAATTCGCAACTTGACCGTAAGCGTGAACGCCTGCATCGGTACGACCGGAACCAGTGAGAGAAATCGGTTGTTTAAGCAGTTTTTCCAAAGCCTTTTCAATTTCTCCCTGAACCGTCCTTACAGGTTTACCATGAGCAGACTTGTCCTGTCGTTGCCAACCGGAAAAATCTGTTCCGTCATAAGAGATTATCAACAAAATATTATTCATCGTCGTCAAAATCTAATTGATTGGCATCTTTCAGTTCTTCTGTCAAAGCATCGTACAAACTTCTGGAGTGTTCCAACAGCGGCCCGGGCTTCGCTTTAGAGGATTTTCCCAAACCAAAAATACGGGCTATGGCTCGCTTGCTTTCATCCAATTTTTTGAGTCTGGCAGCATAGTCTTCTCTTTGACCGTATTTATATTCCAGTAAACCACAAAGGTAAATTACTCCGTCATAACCGTAATTTTTATCAATATCAGGTCCCAAGTTGGCCAACCCTGTTATACTTTCTTTTCTGCCTGTTTCGTAAAGTAACGATTCCTGATAGAAAAAAAGAGCCTTTCGGTAAAAAACCTGTTGAATGTAATCATAGTTCCGTCCGGGCAGGAGTTTATTCAAATCACCGCAAAGCCACGCCAACCGCAAAGAAATAACGGCTTTCTTTATAGTCGGTGAAAAAGAGGGAGAAACCTCTTCATAACAAAGCAATGCCATATAATACATGGCTGCTCCGTCAAACACTGTCCGTTCATGATCCAAATTATAGTAAGGAAAAATCGCTTTTACAGATTCTAAACGATCCTCTTTCTTATCGAGGATTTTTTCCGCATCTGCCGGTGACAGCGTTTTAAAATCATTCCAAAAAAGCGCTGTCTGACAATGAGGACAAGCTCCTACAGAATAAATCAGAGGATACACCTGCCCATATTTGACTGAAGGTTCAAAAATACGACGCAATTCATCGGTGAGATTCCCTGCAATCATTCTACCGCCACCGCTGAGCATTTCCTCTCTGCGAAAAAACTTTCTGCATACGGGACAATCTATTTGTTCCTTTGCATAAAAAGAAATAGTAGGTTTTTTATCACTGACTTTTTTTTCTGTAGAACCTCGAATCATATAGTATCTCCTCGTTATAATTCTCGATCATGCAGTTTCCAATACTATAAAGGCTACTGCATATTCTTTTTCATGACTGATAGATAAGTGTATTTTTTCTACACCTACAGTTTCACAAAGCTTTTTTGCTGCCCCGGAGACTTGTAAAAAAGGTTTTCCCAAGGAATCTTTTTTTACTTCTACCTCTTTTAACTCAAAATTCCGAATACCGGTACCTAAAGCTTTTCCGAAAGCCTCTTTTGCAGCAAAGCGGGCTGCCAAAGACTGAGCTACACCGACTTTGCTATCCAAAATCTTTACCTCTTCGGCAGAAAAAAATCTCTCTACTAATTTTCGGTTTTGTATCCAAGAATTAAAGCGTTGAACCTTAACAATATCAACACCTATGCCCAGTACCATCAAAAACTCCCATTAACCATTCGTCCTGTAAACAATTATAAAGAGTTTTATCATTCTTGTATAGAAAAAGCCATCCTTTTTATTCACTTTGGGAGTTTTTATCAGTTACACCAACTTCGCCGGTTTCTGTTGTTTCTTCTTCTTTTTGCTTAGAGGAAAAATCCTCGGAGAAAATAGATTCCAGTTCCATAACAGTCAAATTGATCACATCGGTACTTTGCCACACAACATCACATCCCACCGGCAATACAAAAGACACAGGAATCTGGTACATACCGGGTTTTGTAATTTTGGAACAATCGATCTGAGCCGTATAATATGTAGCAATAAAATTCTCCAAGGGTATTTTGTCCCCGCTGACAGAATAATCTATTTGGAGAGGTTCCATTTCTGCATAAAATTTTGAGTTCAAACCTTTTAAATATACCTGTTGTCCGATAAAATCTCTGGTAACTACGATGGGATCTACAGTTACTTCTACCGTAACATTTTTAGTATTGTAGGAAATCAATTCATTAAGTTGTTCTACAGCACAGTCTTTTTTAAAAGATGCATTTTTCCCTTCTACATCGATTTTTTCTGTGGCAACAGTTTTCAAAGATTTTACTAAAGTTTCTGCACCAAATAACTCTATACTGGAAGGTGAAACTTTTATATCGGTGATCTCATATCCTTCAGCAACAGAGCCGGCAAAATTCGGTTCAACAGGTACGTATTGCGTCACTTTTGCTGCAACATCCATAGTGATAAATCCGGGTTTTACGGTTACTTCTAAAGGCTCTATAGCTAAAAGTGCAGAATCTAATTCTATTTGAACGGGGATATCGTATTTTCCCGGCTGAGAAAAATAATCAATATTCAAATATGCCGTTATAGCTGTAGGTATAATCTGATTGATTTCTTCTGCGTTACCGCGAATAGACACGCTCACCTGAGGAGGACAATAACTTGCCGGAATCATCGTTCCTTCATTTTTGACTTGTAGAGGTACCGTAAGGCTTCTTGTAGACAACGTCATATTTTTATGGAAGAAAGAAATAAAAATAGCTATAATCAAACAGGCAATTTTTATATGCCAATTTTTTTTCATTTTTTCATAAAACTTATGCTTCTTCATCTTTTTGTACCTCTTCTATAAAGTTCTCCTCTGTCAAGTCCAAATAAGTTTCCAGTTTTTTCCTGATTTGATCCAAAGTCAAATCATAATACAGACGAGACTCATAGGCTAAACTGATAGCTCCGGTTTCTTCAGAAACAACCAATATAATGGCATCTGTTTGTTCCGATAATCCTAAAGCCGCTCTGTGTCGAGTTCCGAAAGTCTTTTTGATATCCATTTGTTCAGACAAAGGCAAAAAACAACCGGCTGCAATAAGTTTACCGCCTTTTATAATAACAGCTCCGTCGTGAAGAGGAGTATCGTACTCAAAAATAGTGATCAACAGCGAAGATACTAATTTTGCGTTGATTTCTGTACCGCTCTTAATAGGCTCTGACATATCGGTTTGACCGGCGAATACTGCCAACATACCCCGCCGTTTTCTGGAAAGAGTTTCCGCTGCAATAAGCACTGCATTGACTGCCATATGTTTTGATTTTTTACTGTTGGGCAAAAACCATTGAGTTTGTCCTAAACGCAAAAATATCTTACGCAATTCCGGTTGAAACACAACAAAAAAACCTATCAGTAACCCTTGGGTACTTACATTCAAAATCCACAATAATGCCGATAATTGCAACGTTACGGCAATCACATAAGCTATAGCCAAAATAACTACAGCCTTGAGCAACAAAATACCATTGGTTTTTATAAGAATTTCATAAGCTTTGTACAAAATAAAAGCCAATACAAGAACGTCTAAAACACCTCGGATATTATCATAAATATTTCCCAAGACAGCTAATGCATTTGCCATTGTAATTTCTCCATAACTTTCAGAAGATCTTTTGTTTCCGCTACATCGTGTACCCGAAGAAGCCGAGCCCCTGCCTGTACCGCAATCAGATTTGCTGCCAGAGTTCCGGCCAACCTTCCGGCTTCATCTTTTCCGGTCATAGTTCCTATACATGTTTTTCGGGATAAAGCCATCAAAACAGGATAGTTGCCGTTGCACAAAGCTCCGCATTGAGTGATCAAAATCCTGTTAGTTTCAAAATCTTTTCCGAATCCTATGCCCGGATCTATAATAATACGATCTTGCTTAATCCCTAAAGAAAGGGCATATTCCACCCGAGCCTGTAAATAATCATTTACCTGTTTGAAAGGATTCTCATAATCAGTGTACTCCTGCATTGTTTTGGGAATTCCTCTCTTATGCATTAAAATGACAGGCATGTTCTCTTGTGCAACATACACACCTATTTCCGAGTCGTCCTCCAAGGCAGAAATGTCGTTCAGTATATCCGCCCCGGCCTCGTGGGCAGCTTTCAAAACACGTTTTTTTCTTGTATCAACAGAAATCGGACATTGACTGTAGCGACGTATTTCTTCTACTACAGGTATGATTCTACGTATTTCTTCCTGTTCTTCTACATATTCTGCGCCGGGGCGGCTGGATTCCCCACCGATATCCACTATGTCTGCCCCCTCTTCTATCA
>JAHLFV010000151.1 GCA_018883625.1 Candidatus Treponema excrementipullorum | reverse complement strand
GACAAAATCCTCCGGTGTATTCAGATATGTCCAACCTGATTGGTACTTCAGAGGAGTCCGGAGTTAAACAAAATAATGTTCTTAATACTGCCGAATATCTGGAAGAGAAGAGTCCTAGCATAGATAGAATCACTGTTTCTGTTAATATTGACGGTACATGGGAAAAAGAATACGACGAAAAGGGTAATTTGATTATTAATCCTAACGGTTCTATTGCCAGAAAATATATTCCGGTAGACCCGGCTGTCCTTGCCAGTACAACGTCTTTAATTCAAAGTGCTATCGGATACGACAGGATTCGGGGTGATACGGTTAGTGTCCAAAATATACAGTACGATCGTTCTGCTCAGTTTGCAGAAGAAGACGAAAAGTTTAGGAAAGCCCAGCAGCAGAGAACGACTATTCTGGTCTCTATTGCCGGTATAGCTGCAATACTGTTGGCCTTTGTAGTAATAAGGTTGATTACTAGATCCATTGAAAGACGTCGGCGGTTAAAGCAAGAAGAAATGCTTCGTCAAAGTCAGTTGGAGCGAGAAAAAACCATCTGGGAAGCCGAACAGGCAGGTATGGAAGTTACTATGTCTGTTGAGGAAAGACGAAGAGCCGAGTTACAGGAAAATGCCGTTACAATGGCAAAAGAGCATCCTGAAGATGTGGCAATGCTTATCAGAACATGGCTAATGGAGGAATAGTATGTCAGAACAGGTAGCTTCAAAATCTAAATCATCCAGTAGCAAAAAGGCTAAAGACATTAAAAGCCTTACCGGCCGTCAAAAGGCTGCAATATTTCTTGTTTCTTTGGGTTCAGAAGTTTCTTCCGATATTTTTAAGCACTTACGGGAAGATGAAATAGAAACGTTGACTTTTGAAATTGCCCGCTTGGAAAACATAGATGCAGAGTTAAAAGAAAACGTCTTGGAAGAATTCCAAGATTTGATGGCTGCTCAAAACTTTATTACTTCCGGTGGTATTGATTATGCTCGGGAACTTTTGGAAAAGTCATTGGGAAGCCAAAAGGCCATCGATATTATCAATCGATTAACCAGTTCTTTGCAGGTTCGTCCTTTTGATTTTATTCGCCGTACAGATCCGGCTCACTTGTTAAACTTTATTCAGCAAGAGTATCCTCAAACCATTGCTTTGATTTTGGCGTATTTGGAACCAAACAAAGCTTCCGTCATATTGCAAAATCTGCCGGATGATATTCAGAGTGAAGTGGCTCGTCGTATTGCAACCATGGATCGAACGTCTCCCGATGTTTTGCGGGAAGTCGAGCGGGTTTTGGAGAAAAAACTATCTACCTTGTCCAGCGAAGATTATACTGCAGCCGGTGGTGTTGAAAGCATTGTTGAAATTCTTAACCTTGTTGACCGTTCTTCAGAAAAGTCTATTATCGAATCTTTGGAAGAAGAAGATCCGGATTTGGCAGAAGAAATCAAAAAACGTATGTTCGTTTTCGAAGATATTGTTATGTTGGACGACCGAGCTATTCAAAAGGTTATGCGTGAAGTTGACGCTCAGGAGTTGGCAAAGGCGCTTAAGTCTGTTGACACTGAAGTTCAGGATAAGATTTTCCGTAACATGTCAAAGCGTGCCGCAAATATGCTTAAGGAAGATATGGAGTTCATGGGACCTGTCCGCTTGAAGGATGTAGAAGAAGCACAGCAAAAAATTGTTTCTACAATCAGGCGTCTTGAAGATTCCGGAGAAATTGTTATTGCTCGTTCCGGCGAGGATGAATTGGTGGTATAAAATATGGCAAAGACTGTTTTTCGTCCAAATGAAATTAAAGCTTGCAGCGGAAGCGTCATGCTTAAGTTGCCTGTAAATTTTGAACCAGAAGTAGAAGAAGTTGAAGCTGAACCGGTTGAGGTATATGAAGGTCCCACGGTGGAGGAGCTTCGTAAAGAAGCTGAGGAATATAAGGTTCAGTGGGAAGCGGAAAAACAGTCTCTGTTGGATAAAGCCCAAGCTGAGGCTAAAGAAATCGTAGCAAAGGCTGAACAAGCTGCTTTTGATGAAGTAAAGCGTCAGACAGATCAGGCTCAGGTTGCAAAGACAAATGCAGAGGCTGAGGCTGCCGACGTTTTAAAGAAAGCCAATGAAGAGGCAGCAGCCATCATTGCTCAGGCGCAAGAAGAAAAACAAAAAATTCATGATGAAGCATATAAGACGGGGTTTGATGAAGGTCGGGAAAAAGGATACGAAGAAGGTAATTTGGAAGCCCAGCGCCTGATAGACCGATTGCATGTTATTTTAGACAGAATTATGGATAAGCGTCAGGAGATTCTGGATAACACAGAACAGCAAATTGTGGAATTGGTGCTGTTGATGGCTAGAAAGGTTGTAAAAGTTATTTCGGAAAATCAACGCAATGTTGTTATGTCTAATGTATTACAGGCTTTGCGTAAAGTAAAAGGTCGTGGAGACGTTATCGTCAGGGTAAACTTGGCTGACGTTAAACTTACCACTGAGCATACAAAAGACTTTATGCGTGCTGTGGAAAATATACAGAATATTACTGTTGCCGAAGATTCCTCTATTGACAGAGGCGGATGTATCATTGAAACTGATTTCGGAGCAATTGATGCCCGTATTTCCAGTCAGTTAGCAGAACTTGAACAGAAAATTTTGGAGATTTCTCCCATTAAAACTGTAGCAAAATCCTCTGGAACGGAATCTTAATTTTACGGTTAACTTATATGGCTTCTTTTTTTGATAAATATATAAATGCTGTAGAAAAATCCGAAACTATTTTGTATACGGGACGGGTTACGGCCGTTCGGGGTATGCTTATAGAAAGTTTTGGTCCTCGCTCTGTTATAGGGGAAATGTGTTCCATCAAATTTATGAGGGAGGATAAGTCTGTACTGGCAGAGGTTGTAGGCTTAAACGGTGCTATAGTACAGCTGATGGTTTATGATGAAACAAAGGGTATTGAAATAGGCTGTGAGGTCGTGGCTTCCGGCAATGTGTTGCAGGTAGCCGTGGGACCGGAGCTTTTGGGTAGAGTAATCGATGCTACCGGTAAACCTTATGATGATAAACCCGAAATCGTTACCGATACGTTTTATCCAGCTTTGGCTAGTCCTCCTAATCCCATGGAAAGGAGGCCACCGAAGGAGCGGATCGTGACCGGTGTTAGAGCAATCGATTCTTTGTTGGCTGTGGCAAAAGGTCAACGTCTCGGTATTTTTGCCGGCTCAGGTGTTGGTAAGTCCACCCTGTTGAGTATGATTGCCCGAAACACAAATGCGGATATCAATGTAATAGCTTTGGTCGGTGAGCGTGGTCGTGAAGTGTTGGACTTTATTCAGCGGGACTTGGGCGAAGAAGGATTAAAACGTTCTGTTGTGGTTGTTGCTACCTCTGATAAAAGTTCTATTGCCCGTTTGAGAGCGGCCTATACTGCTACCGCTGTTGCAGAATATTTCAGAGATCAGGGTAAAGACGTTATGTTGATGTTTGACTCTGTCACCCGTTTTGCCCATGCTCAACGTGAAATTGGTTTGGCAGCAGGAGAAGCTCCTGCTCAAAGAGGGTATCCTCCCAGTGTTTTTGATTTGTTGCCTAAATTATTGGAAAGAAGCGGTACAAATAAAAAAGGCTCCATAACAGGCTTTTATACTGTGCTTGTAGACGGTGATGATATGGATGAGCCTATTTCCGATAAAGTACGAGGAACTTTGGACGGACATATTGTGTTAAGTCGTAAGTTAGCTCAAAGTGCCCACTTTCCTGCCATAGATGTTTTGGCAAGTATCAGTCGTCTTTCTAAACGGGTTTCCGGGGAGAAAACCCAAGAAGCCGTTGTTATAC
>JAHLFV010000150.1 GCA_018883625.1 Candidatus Treponema excrementipullorum | reverse complement strand
GTTGAACATAAATCTCTTGGTTTTCCCTGTCTATGACAAACTTACAGTCCCCCATGTTTTCTATTCCGCCTTCGATTTCTGCAAAATATTTGTAGATGCTGTAACTTTTTGATAAACCCAAAGCCTTCGATTTTTTTAAGGCAACGACATCCGTATATAAAACAGTAAAAACCGTCAGTTTTGAACATTTCAGCAGTTTTTGCACAACAATGGCATCGGTAGGAGTTTTCTGTACAACCTCTGCTCCTAAACCTTGTAATTGTATACCCACCTTGTGTAAGTCTCGTTTTATCACAAAATATACAACCAAAAAACTTACCAAGGGAACCAGTGCCGTTAAAAACTTTAATAAAGCGGAAGCTTTGGGAAGTGCCAATACTATTCCCGGTAACAGAACAGCAGGCACAAGACAGAGTATAATTTTTCCTTTAACGGTTTTGATAAAATCCATCATACAAAACACTCCTGTTGCACTCAAAACAGACAACCGACTACTTCAATAACTTTCTCAGTACTTGATCTTTTTGTCTCCAGTTTTTGTTCACCTTTACCTGCAAATCTAAGTCTACCCTGTAAGGAAAAATCTTTCTCAGCATTTTAATGGATTCTATACGGATCGTTTTTATCATTTCTGCGCCTTTCCCGATAACCATACCTTTTTGACTTTCTTTTTCCACACAGAGAAAAGCCCGGACCCATAACTCTTTACCGTCTCGGCGCCATTCCATATCGGATATTTCCACGTAAATGGCATGAGGCAATTCATCCCGCAAACGCATAATTGCCTGTTCACGGACAATTTCTGCAATTCTGAAATCAACTTCCTGATCTGTATAAAATTCCTCCGGATACAAAGCGTCACCTTCCGGCACAATTTCATATAACTGCTTTAAAACTTCGTTAATGTTTACGTCCTTTTCTGCAGAGATATCTATAACTCGGGAAGCTGTGATTTTTGGGAATTTTGTTGCCACAAAAGTTCTGGCAGAAGCTACCCGAGACTCCTGCATATCGATTTTATTTATGACAATTACAGTTTTGTTAATATAAGGAGTAACAAGATCTGCTATAAGCTCTTCCTCCTTTCCCACAGGTCGGGTAGAATCAATGATATACAAGACTGCGTCGGCATTTTCCAGTTGTTCGGCAGCGATATCTTTCAGTTTCAGATTGAATTTTTTGTCAGAATCGTGATACCCGGGAGTATCTACAAACACTAACTGTCCCAGGGAAGTATTTACAATTCCCCGCAAAGCATTTCTTGTTGTTTGGGGCACGGGAGAAACAATGGAAATTTTCTCACCGCTGGCTGTATTTAAAAATGTAGACTTTCCGGCAGAAGGTCGTCCCACAATGGCAACCAAACCTGTTTTAGGCCCTAAAGGCTGATAGGTTTCACTTTCCTGTATCTGTTCGTTGTTGATCATAGCCTTACTATACTTTAAATAAAAAATTACGCCAACCCTGATTACACCAAGCCTAAAAATGACTCCTGTTTTCCGCTGTTGCCTATTCCTTTTTATTTTACTATTATATGGGTATGAAAAATACATTGATTCCCATAACCCTGCTGACAGGGTATCTTGGGGCAGGTAAAACTACCCTCTTGAATTATATTTTGAATAACCAAACAGAATATAAGGTTGCAGTAATTGTCAATGACATCGGAGAAGTCAATATTGACGCCTCTATGATTGCCAAAGGTGCCAGTATTATAGAAGAAGACAAAGACAGCATTGTTCCTTTGCAGAACGGATGTATTTGTTGTTCTTTGAAAACCGACCTAATGGATCAAATTGTCTCTTTGACAAAGCAAAATCGGTTTGATTACATTTTGATAGAGGCCAGCGGTATCTGTGAACCCCAGCCCATTGCAGAAACAATAGAAATTCTTTCCGGGGCAACCGGCGATCCTGATATTCCTGCAGTTGCAAAACTGGACACTATTGCGGCAGTTGTTGATGCAGCCCGTTTAGTAACGGAATTCGGCGGTGGAAACTCTCTTTTGAAAAAGGACTTGGATGATCACGATATCGAGGCTTTGATTATTCAACAAATCGAGTTTTGTAACGTTATCATCATCAATAAAACAGACCTTGTTTCTCCCGAGGAGCTGGAACAAGTCAAAAAAGTTGTCCGTATATTGCAACCTCATGCCAAAATTATCGAAACACAAAAGGCAAAGGTTGACTTATCAGAAGTTCTAGGTACCAATTCCTTTGACATAGAAGAAGTTTTCGGTTCTGCAGGTTGGATAGATGTCCTAAATGATTTTGAAAAAGGTGATCACGAAAGTGGACACGAAAGTGGACACGAAAGCGAATCCAACTGTGACCACGACCATGAGCACCACCACTCTCACGACCATGAGCATGAACATAGCCATGAACATGATCCCGACTGCCCCTGCCACCACCATCCTGAAGAAGAAGCCCATGGGCACTGCAGTTGCGGTCATCACCATGAACCGGGACACAGTCACACAGAAGAATTCGGTATTTCTACCTTTGTCTATTACAGAAGAAAACCCTTTGACAGAATCAAACTGGATGAGTTTGCTTCCAACTGGCCTGCTACCGTTATCAGAACAAAAGGCGTAATGTGGCTCAGTGATGATAATCTTAGTGCTTACGTTTTGGAACAAGCCGGTCGTCAAATTAATGCCGGCTACTCTGGAGACTGGATGGCAACAGGTACAAAGAAGCAAATAGAGCAGGCAAAAAAAGAAGATCCAGAATTTGCCAAAAACTGGGACGAAACAGTAGGCGATCGCATGATCAAGCTCGTCTTTATCGGTAAAGATATGAACAAAGAAAAAATTATCGCCGATTTAGATGCCTGTCTTGTAGAACCAAAGCTGAAATAAGCTATCTGTATTAGGATTTTTGTCGATTACTTACCTCAAAAGATAAAAATCCCCGAACAGAGCAATAAGGTAGGTTGAATTGCCAGCCTGCCTTTAGTTCTGTGGTATTGGAATAGTACTGTCCGCCGGTCAGCGTTGTTGTGTTCGTCAAATACAGAGCCGGCACTATATTCCACGCAAGTCCTTTCCATTGAAAACTACTTTGTTTTTCTTGAGTCTCTTTCGTGATTTCTTCCTGTTCAAAAAACTCTTGAATTGGACTTACGTGATTTGTTTTATCAAAGAACTCCTTGGAATTATTCCAAGATTTTGGTTCCAACCGAATAATTCCCTTTATTTCTGTCCTATTTTTATTACGGTTAACGGCAAAAGTCTCTGTACACTCTATTTGTGTACCGATCCTAAATAAAGGAATCATGTCAGATTTTACACCTACAGTGCCCCCTACACTACCGATTCTTGTGGCAGAAACTTCTTTTTCAAAATCTAATTTTTTTATAAAACCTTTTATTTCGGCACTTCCCCACTTCATATCAGTCCTAATTCCGGCTGCGATATCAGCACTATAATCCTCCATAGCAAATCCTATACCACCAGTAAACCTTTTTACAAACTGTCCCGGAAACGAGAACGTACATCCGGGAACAAGGGAAAATTGATACAATCTGTTTTCAACTTTTCCAGAGGCTGAAATAAGCCCCACCTTGCCCACATATACACTTCCTAGCAAAGAAAACCACCTGTACTTTCCATACAGTCTAGCTTTACCGAAAAAATCCAAACCACCCATGGGAGAAACAAGAGGTCCGCCACCTAGAATTATCCGTATGGCTTTCCAAGTAATTCCTATATCCTGTATTACCCCCCAATACCAGCCTTCTCTGTAGAGTGGAACATAATTGTACCAGCTGTCTTCCGGTGTGGGAACGGATTCATCTAACTTGTAAAACCCTGCAGTAGTTCCCAATTGAAGTTTTACGAAAGGAAATGTCAGAGGAATTACAAAACCTCCGAAAAACCGCATTTTTTCTGAGCCGGCAAACCATAATTGGATATTGTCCACGCATACATCGGACAAAACCATATCGGGTATCTCTCCGCTAAATGGTAATCCGCCGGATGAAGATTTGTCTGATACATATCCGCCGGATGATAATCCGCCGGAGCGTCTTACAGGAATTTTTGCTTTTATGATACCACCCAAACTCCCTTGTTGGTAAGAAGGTAAGGCAGGAACTATTCCCCGAAAATCAGTCAGTAAACTGAAGGGGCTGACTTGCAAATATGACAGAGGAGAAGTAAAAAGAGAAGGAATACCGGATATCCCTATGTGACCGCCGTATATGGCCAAATACTCTCCCCAACCCAAAGATACGCCCCAAGCTGTATCTTGTAAGGTGTCCCAAGAAACCTGGGGAGATGGATATAATCCTAAGGGTAATCCCAATCGACACTCTATATCAGGCAAAAAGACTGTACCAAACATAGTGCCCAAAGGAAGCTCTGCTTTTACACCGATTCCCCCATCCATCGAATACTTTGTATCCCCGAAAAGGGCATTCCAAATCCATACCAATAATAAAGCCACTAACAAGTATTTTTTCTTCATACATTATAATTGTGGCTAAAAACTGAAGAAATTCGGCATTAAAACTAGTTTTTTGAAAAATATTTTTTTATTATCGCCTCTGCAGCAGCTTCTCCGTCCATGGCAGAAGAAACTATTCCTCCGGCATATCCGGCACCTTCTCCCACAGGGTACAGATTTTCTGCATAAATACACTGAAAACCTTCTTTGTCTCGGCAAATTCTTAAAGGAGTGGATGTCCGGGTTTCAGGGGCTATCAATACAGCTTCCGGCATTATAAAACCTTTCATCTTTTTTTCAAAGTCAACCAAGGCTTGCTTTAGTCTGACGGTTATATGTTGCGGCAACCACAAATCAAGACGGGAAGAGATCAAGCCCGGAGCATAAGTGGTTTTAGGTAGGGTTTCGCTTTTTCTTCCGGCTAAGAAATCTACCACTCTTTGAGCCGGAGCCCGTTGTCCGTCACTGTTCAGTTTGGCTAATACTTCCAATAGGGTTCTAAGATATAAGCCTCTGCTTCCCGCAACTCCCGAATTCCGTAGTTTTATTTTTTCAAAGTCCACAGGCGATTCCTCCCATGCCTGTATCTTTTTTTCTAAGTCTGAAATAATAGATTCAAAGTCTTCCGGCAAGATTTCCGTTACAATGGCAGCATTGGACCAGTTACCGCCCCGACTGGATGGCGACATACCGTTTACCACTAAACCCTCCTCTCCGCTGGAAGAAGGCACTACAAGACCGCCGGGGCACATACAAAATGAATAGACACCTCTGCCCTCAACCTGAGTAGTCAGACGGTATTCAGCTGCCGGCAGCCGAGATTTTTTTTCTGCCCCGTGATATTGAATTCCGTCGATTACAGAACGGGGATGTTCGATCCGTACTCCTGCAGCAAAAGTTTTTTCCTCCAGAGCTGAAGGAATGTACTTTTGCAGTAACTCGTATATATCTCCGGCTGAGTGTCCTGTGGCCAATACTACACAATCTCCTGTAAATGTCTTTTCTTTACCGGTAATTGTATCTACAGCCTTCACTCCTTTTACCCGAATCTTTTTTGTACATCCCTCACTGATTTCTTCAAATATAAAATCATTACAGCGGCAGTTAAAAAGGACATCCCCTCCGCAAGAGCGTATTTTGGCCGTCATTGCATTGATAATTCCCGGTAATTTATCCGTTCCGATGTGAGGATGAGCAGCTGTTATCACGGATCTATCGTCACCAAAAAATTCTTTTCCAAAATAGTAAAAAATGCTCCGTATTCGCTGAGGATTGCCTCGTTTAACAGAGCGGGTAAAAAGTTTGCCATCAGAGAAGGTCCCGGCGCCTCCCTCTCCGAAACAATAGTTTGAATTCTCGTTGACAGTATGATTTCTGCTGATATGTGCAATATCTACCTTTCGCTCCCTTGTGGATTTTCCCCTTTCCAACACAATGGGAGTAATGCCATGTTCCAATAATTTTAATGCGGCAAATAAACCGCCGGGACCGGAACCTACAATTACCACTTTTTTTTGCGGATCACAGAGTTGATAAACAATTTCTTCTTCTTTTGGAGGATTATCTTCTCCCGTATACACGGTGTATTGCATATGAATTTTTATCTTTCCGTGGCGGGCATCCAAGGATTTTTTCTTTAACACAAAGCCGTTAATGTAACTGACGTTGCAGGACAGCTTTTTTGCCAATTGGTGCTTGATACTTTTGGCATCTGCCTCTGAAGAAATATGTGCAGAAAAAAAAGTAAGGGTAACGTCTTGGATCATAAAGATAGTATACCTAAATCAAAGCCTTTTGCATACAGCAGGATGCTTTTCAAAAGCATCTTTCACTTCTTCAGAAAGAGGAGAAAATAACATGTCTTTTTCTAACCGCAAAAAAGCTGTCCGACTGATATTTTTTCCTCCAAATCGGGCAATGTTGTCGGTATAGACTTGGGAATCTATCATCCTTCCTCCGCAGGAGAAAAAAACATCAAAAAAGATTCCTAAGGCAGAAGTAGCTGTATTGGACATCAGAGAAAACATGGATTCTCCAAAAAATACCTGTCCAATCAAAACTCCGTAAAAACCGCCCACCAAAGCATCCTCATGCCACACTTCCACAGAATGTGCGATTCCCAAACGGTGGAGTTGCTTGTAGGTTTTTATCATGGAAGGGCCTATCCATGTTCCATCTTGTCCCGGTCGCTTCACAGTCCGGCACCTTTCAATAACACCGTCAAAATCTTTGTCAAAGGTATACTTGTAGGGGCTATGTCGGATAAACCGTTTCAGTCGTGAAGACACATGTATATTTTCCGGTAATAGTACAAACCGAGGATCGGGAGACCACCACACAACAGCTTCTCCTTCATCTTCATTAAACCAGGGAAAAATCCCCTGAATATAACCGGAATACACAATATCCGTGTTGATAAAATCTGTCACTGCAACGACCCCGGAGGAATCGGGCTGAGGAAATACAATTAAATTAAAAGGGCTGTCTTGTTTTGCATCGCAACTATTTTGTGCCATACCGGAAAACAACCTGACAACGATCTGTATCAAGACAACAAGTAACGGTACCGCCTTTGCTGAGTTCACCAAATAAAATCACGTCAACAAGAGGTGTAGCAATTTCCGCATCTACAATTCGGGCTATATTTCTTGCTCCAAAGAGGGACGAATAGCCTTTTTCTGCCAAAAAGGCCACACAGTCATCATCTATAGACAACAGTACTTGCTTATCATTTAACCGGTTCGCCAGCTTTCTCACTTCTTTTCGGACGATGTTTTCTGCGACATTTTTACTCAGACTGTTAAATGAAACAACGGCATCAAGACGGTTACGAAATTCCGGGGTAAAAGTTTTCTCTACCGCTTCCTTCATAGCTGTTACTCCCAAAGGAGTACTACCAAACCCAATAGCATTATGTCCTGCCTCGCTGGCTCCCGCATTACTGGTCATAATCAAAATAACGTTTCTAAAATCGGCCTTTCTCCCCTGACTGTCTGTTAACTGGCCGTAATCCATAACTTGTAACAGAATATTGTATATATCACTGTGAGCTTTTTCCACTTCATCTAAAACAACTACAGCATAAGGTTCCTTTCTTACGGCAGCAGTCAAAAGTCCCCCATCTTCAAAGCCTACATACCCCGGCGGTGCTCCGATAAGTCGACTTACAGTGTGCTTTTCCTGGTATTCACTCATATCAAAGCGCAAAAGTTTCATACTTAAACTTTCTGCCAAAATCTTTGCCAGTTCTGTTTTTCCAACCCCTGTAGGGCCTACAAATAAAAATGAAGCCATAGGTTTATCAGGATCTCGCAAGCCGGCTCGAGAACGCTTTACAGCCTGCACCACCATATCCACGGCAGTATCCTGACCGTATATTTCTTTTTTGATGGTTTCTCCTATGTTTTGCAATACTTCTTTTTCGTTTACAGAAATCTTTTTTTCCGGAATGTGAGCCATATTCGCTGTTATTTTTTCCACTAAAGACACAGTTACTTTTTTCTGGTGGGAAGAGGAATTTCCTTTCGATCCCGCAGCAAGGGGTCCTTTAGAGTTTCCTTTTAATCGTAAATACGCCCCGGCTTCGTCCATTATATCAATGGCCTTGTCCGGCAATCGTTTATCCGGCAAATATTGCATCGATAGATCCACAGCAGCCCGAAGAGCACCCTTTTGATATTTTACTTTATGATAAGATTCATAGGAGTCCTTTAATCCTTCCAAAATCTTTATGGCAGTTTCTCTGTCAGGCTCTACGATATCGATTTTTTGAAACCGACGGGCTAATGCACGATCCTTTTCAAAAATTTTTGTGTATTCATCATAAGTCGTAGAACCGATACATCGTATCTTACCTGAAGAAAGTAAAGGCTTTAGCAAGTTGGACGCATCCAAACTGCCATTACCGGAAGCACCTGCTCCCACTATCGTATGTATTTCGTCGATAAACAAAATGGCCTTTTCTTTTTTTGACAATTCCGTTGTTACCTGCTTTAGTCTTTCTTCAAAATCTCCCCGATATTTTGTACCGGCTACCAAGGCTCCCATATCAAGACTGAATATTTCACATCCTTCCAGTATGTCAGGTACTGAGCCGGATGCAATACGCTGTGCCAATCCTTCTGTAACAGCGGTTTTTCCTACTCCGGCGTCTCCCACGTGTACAGGATTATTTTTATACCGACGACATAAAACCTGCACCGTTCGTTCTAACTCTTCTTCTCTGCCGATTAAAACATCCAATTCACCTTTTCGGGCTTTTTCCGTTAAGTTTACGGTATATTTTTCCAAAACATTTTTTCCGCTCTGTTTGCCCTGGCTACCATTTTGTTCCGACTCAGTACGGTCTTCATCATTTTGAGAATCAGTAAAAAACTTTTCCTCAATGTTTGGATCCGACAGCACCTTATCTAAGGCAGCCTGCAAGTCTTCGTCCCTACTGCTGTATTTAATATAGCTGATGATTTCTATAAAACGAAGTCTGTCAATTCCTCCCATTCGCAGATAATACGAACAGTAATTTTCCGATTCATCTATCATACTGACAATCACATCGGTAATGTCGACTTCTTGTTTTTCCGCTGCCTCACAGGACAAAACTGCCCGTTCCAAAACACTCTGAAATCCCACAGTTTGAATTGGCTCTCTGTTTTCTACAGCTTCCATATTTGTGCTGAGATATTTTTGAATATTTTCCTTAATAAAATCCACATTACCACCGCATACTAAGAGTAAGTCACAAACGAAACTGTAGTTAAGAGATGCATCCAATAAATGTTCCGGAGTGATAAATTCATGTTTTAGCTTTCTGGCATTATCAAAAGCAGTTGCAATTATTTTTTGTAGTTGCGGTGATAAATTCAAAATAACTCCTCCACATTTTTTAATTTACTCTTCAGACATTTCACATCGCAATGGAAATCCGTTTTTTCTGGCAAGACTAATGGTCATTTCTACCCGAGTAAGGGCTATATCATAAGTATAAATACCTACAACTGCAGATCCCTTTTGATGAACCTGCTCCATAATCAAAATCGCTTCTGATTCATTCTTATGATATAGTTTTTTTAATACGTCTACCACAAAATCCTTTGTAGTGTAATCATCATTAAAAAAAATAACCTTGTATCTTTTTGGCTCTTGTATTTTTGTTTCTGCAAAAATATCTGTTTTTTCCCTAACATCACTATCCATACATACAATATAACACATTTTTTATTTAAAACAAAAACCTCCTCGGTTTTTTTCTAACCAAGGAGGTTTCAGTTATAGTTTTGCTACCTATATTTTAGAATTCCTCAAAGTCATCATCACTGATTGAAGAACTTGCTTTATGGGTAACAGCACCTGTAGATGCAGGAACTTTAACTTCTACCGGTTTTGACTCAACAACTTTTTTCACCGGAGCCTTTGCAACGGTTGTTGCTGGCTGAGCAGGCTTTTGGGCAGGTTTGTTATTACCTGAAACCAAGCTCTCATCTATACTGAAGAAGTTGATCAAACCCACAAGATTTTGAGCATTGGAAGAAAGCTCCTCTGCCATAGCAGCCATCTCTTCTGAAGCTGCTGCATTTTGCTGAACAACGGTATCCAACTGAACGATAGCCTTACTTACTTGCTGAGCACCATTATCTTGTTCACGACAGGCCACAGCAATTTCCTCAACCAATTCTGTTGTCTCATCAATACTGGGAGTAACACCAGAAATCAAATTACCGGCATTTTCGGCAGCATTAAGGGTTCTAGCAGACAACTCACTGATTTCGCTAGCTGCAATCTGACTTCTCTCGGCCAACTTTCTAACTTCACTGGCAACAACAGAGAAACCTTTACCGGCTTCTCCTGCCCGGGCAGCTTCAATAGCTGCATTCAAAGACAAAAGATTTGTCTGCTCTGCAATATCCTGCACAATACGGATCTTATCCGCAATTTCTTTAACAGCGGATACAGCGTCCATAACAGCAGTTGCACCGGTTTTACTATCTGCAGAAGTCTTTGCTGCAATACTGTCAGTTTTGGCTGCATTATCAGCTGTTTGCCGGATATTGGAAGCCATTTCTTCCATAGTTGAAGACATCTCTTCTGTGGAAGCAGCCTGCTCTGCAGCACCTGAAGACAAGGACTGACTGGTAGAACTTATCTGAGAACTTCCACTTTCAATCTGTACTGCACTGGAGCGAATGGAATCGATAATGTTTGTCAACTGCAAAAGGGTTTCAGACATAGCCCGTCCCATGGCTCCCAACTCGTCCTTTCGTCGATTTACCTTATCACGAACATCACCGGGAATCTCTTTCATCACAAGATCACCCTTTGACATCAATGTAATGGCTTTTTCAACAGTTTTTACCGGAGCAACAATTTTGAAAGCCAAGACAACAGCTGCCAAAATTCCTACTGCAATAAAAAAAACAGCCGCAATGAACATGGAAACAACCATGGTTTTAACTTCTTTCGTAAATTCCGATAGTGGAGCCCGAGTCACAATTCCCCAATTGATACCGTCAGGCAAAGGCTGATAAGCACACACATAAGTCGTACCTTGGTAATCATATGTTTGAAAACCGGTTTCACCTGCCATCAACTTCATAGCTATGGCAGACAGTCCATCAAAATCTTTATTCGTTTTTGAAACCGTTATGACATTTTCACCGGATAGAATTCGCTCATATTCTTTGTGAGCAACGGTATCACCGGTAGTTAAGCTAATCAAAAAAGGACCGCCAGTATCTCCGACAACAATACTAGATACAACAGAAGAAAGAGCATCTGCATCCTTCTCCAAAAGGATAACACACTTAATGCCCTTTGTTACCACATCTTGCACAGGAATACCATAGAAAATAACTTTTCTACCTTCTGTAAAATCACTGTCAATAGGATCAGATATATTCGGCACACCTTTTGAGGCTTGAATAAAAGCAGGATTATCGGACATATCCAGTTGCTGTCCCATAGTATTGTACCCCTGACCGTTCAAATCACATACAGTATATGCGATTCTGTCATCGGACAAATCAGCAATGGCAGTCAAAAAAGCTGCCTTTTCCTGTAACGTAGCAGTATCATCTTGTATTTTATCTTGAACGGCCACAGCGTTCAAAACATTAAACTCACTGGTCAAATACTGCTTAATGAGATCCCTAAGGTTTTGATTAACCAAAACCATTTCCTGTTGTGCCATTTTAACAGCCATATCATTGGAAAAAAAGTAGGCTAAACCAGTACTGGAAACAGTAATCACTACAACTAAGATACTCACTACAGTTATCAAAGTATGCTTGAGACTTTTCATCCTCCATCTCCTCTCATAACCTATTATATATTTTTTAATATTATCTTTTTAAATATAAACATCTACTATTATTATATAGTATCGAAATAAACTATTTAATTCAACACAAAAAAAACGTCTAACCGTTCAGTTTTTTAAGGTAATATCCTAAATTTCTTAAAAAAAAGGTGTCACCGAAAAAACGGCAACACCCATCTCTAACGACTATGTCGCCATTTATCTGTTTTCTGCCATCAGCAATGTTTTTGAGTCCAACTTCAATCCTGAATTATGGGGACCTTCTGCACCAAATTTCAAAACCATTAACTCAATCACATCGCTTTTTGCTTCTAAGTGAATAATAGCATTAAACAAAGATTCCAACTCATGAGGAACCACATCTTTGATATCGCCTGAATCGCTGGAAGTACTGAACCAAACAACCGCACCTGTTTTCTTTGCATAATCACTGATTGCAGTTACATCCTGTACAGTCAATTTATTCAAATTAACACCGTCGATTACAAGGCAATCTACTTTGATACCACCCTGCTCAAGAGACTCTAATGTATTGACAACGTGAGGAAGAGAAATAATATCTTGATTAAAGTTCAAAATAATTCTCTTGCGAACAAGCTCACTTACCAACTCAGAAACATTGCTTACGTTCTTTTTCTTTGCAATTTCTGTAAAGATATCCTGATACCAAGTGATAACGTTTGCAGACTGCTGATCAAAAGATACGTGTACGACTTGTTTGTCCTGTAACAAAGTATCAACACCAAACTGTACAAGTACAGAAGTCTTACCCACACCTTTCTTTGAAGACAACAGTCCCAACTCTCCGGCCTTTAAGCCTCCGGTCGCCTTTTCAAAACAGCGAACAGGGCTGCGTTCAAAAAGCTCATCCTTAATCATGGTTTCCCCCTTATTTATTTCTGATCCTTCTTACGTTTTTCTTCGTACTCTTTAATCAAAGTTTCGGAGATACTTGTAGGTACCTTTCCGTACTTCAGGAATTCCATGGAGAACTCAGCTTTACCCTGAGTCAATGAACGGAGAACTGTTGAGAAACCAAACATTTCACTCAGCGGAACCTCTGCTTCAACTCGGGAGAATGTTCCGTCTTCTGTAGAAGAAACGATGATACCCCGTCGCTGATTGATAACAGCAAAAATATTACCTTGGAATTCTGTAGGACCTTCGATGGAAACCTTCATGATAGGCTCCAAAATAACAGGCTTTGCCTTGGCATAAGCTTCGCGGAAGGCTCCCTGAGCTGCAACCTGGAAAGCAATATCGGAAGAGTCAACCGGGTGATACTGACCATCATTTATGGTACACTTTACACCCACAATGGGGAACCCAATAAGAGCACCCTTAGCCATAGATGCCCGGAAACCTTTATCACAAGAGGGAATGTATTCATTGGGAATAACACCACCCTTAATATTGTCTACAAACTCGTAATCCTTGTCTTCCAACGGCTCCATAAATCCGGCAACACGTCCGTACTGACCGGAACCGCCTGTCTGCTTTTTATGTGTATAGTTAAAGTCAGCTCTCTGAGTGATAGACTCACGATATGCAACCTGAGGCATACCCGTTTCTACTTCACACTTATATTCACGGCGCATACGCTCAATATAAACATCCAAGTGGAGCTCACCCATACCCTTGATGATAGTCTGATTTGATTCAGGATCTACATAGGACTGGAAAGTAGGATCCTCTTTTGTGAATCTGTTAAGAGCCTTTGCCATCTGATCGGCAGATTTCTTATCTTTTGGAGTAATAGCAAGAGAAATAACAGGTTCAGGAACATACATACTGGACATAGCGTAATTCAAGCCACCACTACAGAATGTATCACCGGAAGCACAGTCAATACCGAACAATGCTACGATGTCACCGGGAACACCTTCATTGATATCTTCCATACTTGCAGAGTTCATTCGAACAAGACGTCCTACCTTGAACTTCTTCCGTGAACGGGTGTTGTACAGTTCTTCACCCTTCTTCAAAGTACCCTGATAAACACGCACATAAGTCAACTGACCATACTGTCCGTCTTCCAATTTGAATCCCAAAGCAACACAAGGATCATCGGGGTTACAAGAAAGCTCAACCTGTTCTTCGTTTTTATCAAGATCCAAAGCAAAGTTCTTAACTTCGGAGGGATTAGGCAAGTAGCTTACAACACCGTCCAACAAAGGCTGAATACCCTTGTTTTTGTATGCTGAACCACAGAATACAGGAACAAACTGCTCTGCCAGAGTTCCCTTGCGGATAGCTTCTTTGATCAACTCTTCTGAAGGATCGCCTTCCAACATAGCTTCCATCAATTCATCACTGAACATAGAAGCTGCATCCAGCAACTCTTCTCTGTATTTTTCTGCATCAGCTACTAAGTGAGAAGGAATCTCAGCCACACGAATATCAGTACCGCTATTACCTTCAAAATATAGAGCCTTCATGGTAATAAGGTCTACAACACCTTCCAGCTTGTCTTCCAACCCGATAGGGATCTGCATCATGTATGCGTTAAGACCTAATTTTTCTCTCAACTGCATCCGTACCTTAAAGGGATTTGCACCTGTTCGGTCACACTTGTTAACAAATGCGATACGGGGTACGTGATATCTTTTTAACTGACGGTCAACTGTAATTGACTGGGACTGAACTCCACCTACGGAACACAATACCAAAATAGCTCCGTCCAAAACTCGCAGAGAACGTTCTACTTCTACTGTAAAGTCTACGTGACCTGGGGTGTCAATAACATTAATTGTGTAATCTTTCCACTGAACCTGTGTTGATGCTGACTGGATTGTAATACCTCTTTCCCGCTCCAGTTCCATGTTATCCATAACAGCACCGACACCGTCTTTTCCTCGAACTTCGTGAATCGCATGAATTTTATCGCAATAAAAAAGGATTCGTTCAGATAATGTTGTCTTACCTGAGTCGATGTGGGCACTGATACCGATATTCCTCATTTTGGAAATATCAAAACTCATTTTGTGTCTACCTCTCAAAAATAGTTTACAGTAACAGAAATAAACTGAATTCATCTGAGTTTACAATAAACGAACAATCATATCAAGAGGGGGTAAAATATGACAGATTTTTCAAGTCAGCTAAACTTTAGATTCTAAAAATCAAGAGATCACAGGATCCCACCCACCGTCTACATTTATCAAGGCTCCGTTAATATCAGACGTCTTCAAAAGCATCATGACAGTGTTACCGATGGACTTTAGTTGTACCAGTTCTCCCATAGGCATTTTTTTTCTTAAATTTTCTTTCAACTCCCGGGACTGATATTCTGTATCGGTAAAACCGGGCAAAATTCCGTTACATGTTATACCATATCTTCCGTAACCTATAGCAGTGGATTTTACAAGACTGCATACTGCCGTTTTTGCTCCCCCATAAGCTGCATTAGTTAAAAATCCCTTTACATTATTGGTCAAAGTTCCTCCGAACAAAATGATCCGTCCCCATTTTTTTTCCATCATATGGGGCAAAGCCCGAGAAACACAGTATCCCGGCAAAGCATAGTCTAAAAGACAGACATCCAACCAATCCTGTAAAGTAGTATCTTCCAGTTTTTTTTGGACAAAAGGTCCAAAAGTTACGCAAAGAATATCAGCTTCACAGACGTGGCGCATCAGATCCGATTTTCCGATAAGAGAGAAATTATCCGCCGTGATTTTTTGAGAAATACCCGTACAGGAAAAATCTTGGTTCGTACCATGTTCTGACTGTAACTTTTCTACCAAGTCCTGCAATCTTTTGCAGTTTTCACCTCCATGAACCACTACAGACGCCCCTTCTTCAGCTAATTTTTGAGAAATACAGGCTCCGATACCGCCGGAACCGCCGATTATTACAGCTTTTTTATTGTGAAAATTTTCCATTGATACATTTTGTCCTTTGTATGGCGTAAAGGATATAAATAAAGTATAGTACAATCATGGATTTATCGCAAACAGTAATAGTTTTATGCCGACCGGAAGAAAGTCGCAATATCGGTGCCACTTGCAGAGCCATGGCAAATGCAGGAATTACACAGCTGCGAATCGTGGGGCGCAGGGAAGATTACAACGAAGAAAAAATAAGAATACTGGCAATTCATGCCACATATATTTGGGAACAGGCAACTTTTTTTGATTCCATTACGGCAGCCACTGCAGACTGTTCTTTTGTTGCCGGGACTACCCGTCGTGCCGGAAAAAAACGGAAAAGCAAGCTGCTGTTACCGGAAGAACTGGCAGAAGAAGTAAGCCGTATCGGCAAGGCTGCCGTAGTGTTCGGTAATGAGCGGACAGGTCTGACCGATTCAGAACTGGAAGAGTGTACGTTAGGAGTAACGATTCCTTCCCACAAAGACTTTGCCTCTCTCAATCTGTCTCATGCGGTACAAGTTATTTGTTATACACTGTTCCGGCAGGCAGAAAAACGCTCTCCGGGATACACACCTGTAACCCTGGAGCGCTTAGACAAAACAGTATCCGTTATAGCAGACGATTTACAAAAAATCGGTTTTTTCAGTGTTACCGGTCGCCACGACATGGAAATGTTTTGGCGGGGACTTTTATCCCGCTCCGCCTTATCTGAGGGAGACTGCCAATATCTGGAGAAAATTTTCCACAAAGCCGCCGGGTTAGCATGGAAACATAATCAGCAAAATGAAATATAATTTTCACTGATAATATCATCCTTCGTCATAACACAAGCCCGAGTTATACAGTTCTTTAGTTCACGGATATTTCCGGGCCAACTGTAATCCATCAGTTTATCCAAGGCTTTGTCTGATAAAGCTTTTTTGTGCTCTTCCAAAAATACGTGACTTAATTCTGGAATATCAGAAGCTCTTTCTCTTAAAGGTGGAATCTCTATAGGAATGATGGCGATTCTGTAGTATAAATCAGATCGAAACCGGCCTTCTTCCATAGCCTTTTGTAAATCTGCATTGGTAGCAAACAAAAATCGGGTGTTACAATGGCTTATTTTGGCAGAGCCAACTTTTCTATACTCTTTACTTTCCAAAACATGCAATAACTTCGGTTGCAGAGAAGCCGACAATTCACCTATTTCATCCAAAAATAGAGTACCATCTCCTGCAGCGGAAAAATATCCTTCACGACAGACTGCATCAGTAAATGCCCCGGAATCTGTACCGAATAATTCTGTCTCTGCCAAAGAATCCGGTATTGCTCCCATGTTGACAGAATAGAAAGGCTTTTGTCCCCGACCGGATACACGATGAACAGCTTGGGCAAAAAAGCTTTTACCGGTACCGCTTTCTCCCAAAAACAATAGAGGTACATCTGTCTGGGCAACTTGGAACAACAGAGATTTTAGATGTTTCATCTTTAGAGAAGAACCAACCAAAAAATCCAATTCGGGAATATCGGAAATTATTTCCGAAGATTCTGACTCCCTCAAGCAAGTTTTTTCACCAGGAAACAAAACCGAAAGAAAAAATTCTTCCCTACAGGGAAATTCTATTATTTCTTTTACACCGATTTTTTTGAACCAATTGACGAAGGACGAACAATCTTCCTGACTTAAAACGTAAACAGTTCCCGAAACTGCCAAACTGCACACTTTCTCCCAAGCATCGGGCCCTATAAACTCAAACAAAGAATAATCAAGTAAAATTATATCAGGCGAAACCAGTTGTATTCTGGAACAAAGACAATCATAAGAGCTATAGAATTCCAATCTATTGTTTCCCAAGTATTGCTTGCAAAATTCCCTGACGGCAATGTCACAGGAATATACAAAAATACTTTTTTCCAATAGCATCCTCAAAAAACTTTA